>JAEDMF010000014.1 GCA_016303175.1 Bacteroidales bacterium | reverse complement strand
GGTGATGTCTTCCCCAATTGACTTCAGGTACAGATTCTTGCCGCAGAGTTCCATTGCATCGTCCAGATTTTCCACATCTGTAATGCGTGCCAGAACCTTGCTGATGCCGCGCCGAGAATCAATATGCATAAAATAAGGAACCGGAAGCTCATCAATGAAGATGAACACCGGTTCCTTTTCGCTTATATCATCGGCGTCAATATTGCGCAGGCTCACAAGAAGCTGGCCGTCGGCGCCATTTGATTTCAGCACCTGACCTATAAGGATGTACTGGTCAGTTTTCGGCATTATGCCTCGGGAGCAGCCTCGGGTGCTTCTTCAGCGGGAGCCTCGGCAGCTGCTGTCTCTGCGGCAAGAGCCTCAGCCTTAGCCTTGGCAAGAGCCTCGGCGCGTGCAGCATTTACCTTGGCCTCAGCGGCAAGAGCCTCTGAAACCTTCTTTGCAGAATCCTTCTTGAGACCTTCAACCTTGGCGGCAACCTTGCCTTCCTTCTGCTCTTTCCAAGCATTCCACTTAGCATCAGCCTGCTCCTGGGTAAGAGCGCCTTTCTCGACGCCGCCCTGGAGGTGCTTGCGCAGAAGCACACCCTCGTAAGAAAGGATGCGGCGAGCGGTCAGTGTGGGCTGGGCGCCTACATTGAGCCAGCTGAGAGCACGCTCCTGATTGACGATGATGGTTGCGGGGTTGGTGTTGGGGTTGTAAGAGCCGATCTGCTCGATGTAACGTCCGTCGCGAGGTGCGCGGGAGTCTGCCACTACAATGTGGAAGAATGCGAAATTCTTCTTTCCGTGGCGCTGGAGACGAATTTTAACAGCCATTGTAATCTGTTTAATAGTTAATACCTCAATTGCTTTCTACTCGAGAAAGCGTGCAAAGATAGAAAAAAAACTGTACCTTTGCAAAAGTATCTCGCATTTTGTCAATGCGACATTGTGGGATGTATTTCATCTATTGAATGTTACGACAATGAAGAAATTTTACACAATTCTGGCTGTTATGCTGCTATCTGTCCTCGGCCTTTCCGCCCAGAGCCACAAGAAGAATGTTGAAGTTTGCTCTGACAAGGACTACATACTTGGTGAATATTTCATACAGGATGACGACGGGGAGAGCAAGGTAAGGGCTTATGCAATGCCTGATGGTACTATACGTTTCCAGACCTTCGGCGCCAAACCTGCCTATGACAAGAATGGTAATTTGATGCTGGACAAGAACAATCCCGTGCCTGAGTTGCGCGAATTGCCCTTGCACGAGGCTGTCATCATTTCCGGGCTCAGGTATAACGCCGAGAAGAAGCAGTGGGACGGAGGTAAGATTCACCACCCTCTTATCAAGGCACTCAAGGCCAATGCCACCGTGGATTTCGTGGATGACGGCAAGACTGTACGCGTGAGAGGTACGGTTGCCGGTATAGGAGCCAGCCGCTACTGGAAGAAACTGAAATAAGTTGAGTCAGATTTGAATTGGAAATTTTGAAGAAAAATTTGGGGGTTCAAAAAAATCAGCGTATATTTGCACTCCCAATCGCGGAAGTGGCGAAATGGTAGACGCGCTACTTTGAGGGGGTAGTGGGAGTTTATCCTGTACGAGTTCGAGTCTCGTCTTCCGCACAAAAAAAGCCTTCGGCATTACGCCGGAGGCTTTTGTGGTATGTAATGTCCTGGGTGACTCCCAGCGTAATTCCCGATGTTAATCTGTCGTGGTTATTCTTTTTTGTCGGAGAGGGATATAAGGAGGGTTTTGCCGTTGGAGAGAAGGGAGGAGACTTCCGCCTCGGTCTGGCCTTCAGCATAGAAGCGTATCATATTTTCGGTTTCTGAGGCCCGCATCAGCAGCCATCGGCAGTTTCCGCCGAATATCATTTTGACTCCGTTTACTATGCCGCGGCTGCTACGGAAGGTTTTGAGTTCCTTGATTTGGAAACCGCAGAGGATGTTTTTGACATCCGCCGTCTCTGTGGGGATAGTCGTTTGAGTAGCATTCAGCGTCTGGGGCTTGCCCTCCGTCTCTACGGGGTTCAGCGCTTGAGCTTCCTCTGCGGTATCGAGGAGAGTCGCTTGAGCCTCCTCCGCATACCCTCCGATGCTTTCGCAGAGCCGTGGCAGAAGGGAGAGCCTGTCGGCGCCGTCGTAATGGAAGTCTATCCGGTCGTAATGCACGTCTCCCAGCACAGCAGTCCTTTCTTCAATATATTCCGAAAGCCGCCGAAACCCCGACACTGCAAGCATCTCGGCAGCAAGCAGGCTGGAGAATATGCCGTCTCTCTCGGGTATGTGCAGACCGTAGCCGAAACCTCCGCTTTCCTCGCCTCCGAAGGCAATCTGCCTTTCGTACATAAGATCTGCGATATATTTGAAACCCACCTGGACATCGAAGACCTTCACCCGGTCCGACTCGAAATCCACCCTTACAAGGTCGGTGACTGAAGAGGTCTTGACAATGTCTCCGGGCAGCTTGCGAACCCTCTTTAAATAGTCCACCAGAATGAGTATGGTTTTCTGGGCTGAAAGCCATCTGCCTCCGTCCATACACAGCCCTAGTCTGTCAGCATCCCCGTCAGTTGCCACGCCAAGGGACCAGTCCCCCTGTTTCAAGGCCTCCATAAGCGGGCCGAGATTTTTTTCGATGGGTTCAGCAAGGCGGCCGCAGAAGTCTTTTGAAGACTCTCCGAAAATGGTGTCGACCTTGCAGCCGTGCTTCTTGAGCAAACTCTCCGTAAGTCGCATTCCTGCGCCGCCCATGCTGTCCACAAGGACGCTTATGCCGCTGGAGCGTATGGCCTCGAAGTCGATGAGCTGTTCGATGCGGGCAATGTAGGCAGGAAGCATATCAATCACAGTGATATGCCCAGAGGATTTCCTAATGGGATTTGCTCCGAGAAAGGCCTCCACCTTGCGTGTCTGTTCCAGAGAGAAGGGGCCTCCCTTTGAGCATTTGAACTTGATGCCATTGTATTGGGGAGGGTTGTGGGAAGCAGTGACCATAACGCCGGCATCACAGCCCTGCTCGAGGGTAGTGAAGGACAGTACGGGAGTAGGTGTCACCTTGTCGGAAAGCAGAACTTCAATGCCATTGCCCGAGAGAACTTCGGCGAAGAGTTCCGCAAACTCCGGGGAGTATCTGCGGGTGTCGTACGATATGGCAACCTTAGTGCCACCTTCCGAGTTCATATAGTCGGCAAAGGCTTGCGCTACTTTCGCGACATTTTCAAAGTTCATTTCCGACTCCAGCAGGGCCCGCCATCCGTCGGTTCCGAAAAAAATTTCCATGATGCATGTTATTTTTGAGGATTACTCAATTACCTCTGACGCGGCTTTGCTTACCGCCTCGGCAAACCATTTTGTGATGACTTGGGGACGGGTTATGGATGAACCCACAACTACTGCCCAGGCCCCGGCTTCTATGGCCTTTGCGGCATCAGCAGGCGTATTGTATCTGCCTTCGGCGAATACGGGCAGTCCGGGAAGGGCCTGTACGCAGTCTTTGAGCATCTTTATGGAAGGGCCGCACAGGGACTCGCTGCAGGTGTCCGGCGTGTAGCCGCACAGGGTGGTGGAGACGCAGTCAGCCCCCGCTTCGACGCAGGCAAGGGCTTCTTCCACTGTGGAAATGTCAGCCATAATCAACTGATGCGGGTGGTGTCTCTTGATTTCCCGTATGTATCCCGGACCGTCAAGAGAGTTTTCTCTGGAACGGAATGTTCCGTCCACGGCAATCAGGGGTGTGGAGATTGCAATGAGTTGTTCCACTTCGCTGAAAGAACCGGTGATGCGTACATATCCATCTTCAAAGTGGGATTTGGTCAAACCAATTACGGGCAGGGGGATGTTCCTGATTATATAGTCAGTCTTTTCCACACCGCAGGAACGTATCGCGGCGGCGCCTCCGTCAAGAGCACATTGCGCGAAGGCGCACACCCCCTCGGGAGAATTGAAGGGAGAACCCTCCTCTGCTTGGCAGGAGACAATCAACCTCCCTTTAACTTGTTCAAAAACAGTCATCTTTTACGAAATTTGGGTCATTTAATTTTGGCTTCGATGATTACTGGACAGTGGTCTGAAGGGCAGGAGCCGTTGGGGAGTACGGTGACGGCGACCCTGTAGGATTTCACGGCAATGCGGTCATTGACGAAAATATAGTCAATCTTGTCCTTATCTTTGGGCGGTAGGTACTTTCCAAAGCCGTTGAAAGTGCCGACGGGCCCGCTGACCTCAGCGGCAATTTTGCGCGCGTCAAGGTAGTGCCCGGCAAAGGAGGCGTATGCCCGGGAGTCGTCGTGGCTGTTCATATCGCCACAAATGAATATGGGCGACCCTGCGGCAATGCGGGCGGCTTCCCTGCATATCAGGGCAGCTCCTTCCTGACGTGCCAGCTCTCCTCGATGGTCCAAGTGAGTGTTGAATACAAAGAAATTTACTCCGCTGCTACGCTCACGGAATTCAGCCCAGGTACAGTAGCGGTCATATTTGCCGTCCCAACCCTTCGAGAATGGTTCCATTGATTCGGAGAGCCAGAAAGTCTCGCAGCGCAGCAGTTCGAACCTGTCGCTTTTGTAGAAGATGGGGTCGAACAGTCCTCTGCTGCCCACGACACTATATCCCGTCTGTTCGCGTATGTATTCCAATTGATTGGCCTTGACCTCCTGCATACCCACTATGTCGAAATCCTGCTCCAGCATATCCTTGCAGAAATTGTCTTTGCGGACAGACCATTCGTTGATCGTCCCTTTGTCGTTGATATGTTCCCCGCGTATGTTGTAGGTGCCGAAACGCAGGTTTACACTTTTGCTTTTCTTTGCTTCCATATTCAGTCCGCCGAACAGGAGCAGAAGCGAGAGCAGGAACGAGATGTTTTTTGTCATATTTTCAGATATTTAATTTTTTGTTGTCTTTTTTTTGCCGGTCTTCAGCACTATGATTCCGAGTAGCAGTAGGGAAATGGCCGCTGCAGCTGTCCAGAATATCCTTATCTGGTGGAAGTCATAAACGGTCGCGCCGTCCACAATGGTCTTGCCGGTCTCGATTAGGGCGCCGCTGACTATATCCTGAAGTCCTGCTGCCATATAGCTCGACACTCCGATTACTCCCAGAGCGGCTCCGGTTGCCTCCTTGGGAGCAAGGTCCACGGCCATAAGACCTCCGAGAAAGCAGATGAGTACGCCGATGGATATGCCGAAAAGTATCATTGAGACGATGTCCAGCCAGTAGCAGTCACCGGGACCAAACAGGAAGAGCAGCAGGGAGAGCAGGTTCATCAGGCTGAATATGAAGGCGGGAATGTTCCTGTCACTATGGAAGAACTTGTCCGAAATGAGGCCCGAAAAAACTGTGCCCACCACGCCGCAGACCGAACTGACGGCAATCAGCGACCCGGCAGCCTCTAGGGTGTAGCCTTTATGGGCTTCAAGGTAGTACACGCCCCAACTGTTTACAGCGTAGCGGGCGATATACATAAAGGCGCTCGCGAGGGCCAGAGCCCAAATCAGGGGGTTCTTGAGCACCTCGAGCTGCTTGCGGTTCACGGACGCCTGCGATGCCCGGGATTCTTGTGGGGCTTGGCCCTCGTGCGGTTCCTGCGCAGTTTCGGAGCATTCGTCCTGTGTGGTGCGTGGCTCTGTCAAAGCCTGTCCGGGAGCTCCCTTGAGAAAGGTGAAAATGAGTACAACTCCCACAGCTCCGAGGCAAGCAGCGCTCCTGAAGCCCCATTGCCAGCCCAAGGCTCCCACCACGAAAGAAGTGAGAATGAAGGTAAGGGCTTCGCCTATATTGTGGCTGGCGCTCCAGAAGCCGTACACCGTGCCTCTCTGTCTGTCGTCAAACCAGCGGTTAAGGGAGATGACGCTGCACGGACCTCCCACGGACTGTACCCAGCCGTTCAACCCCCACAGTATGGCAAAGGCCCAGAAGGGGATGGCGAAGCCGAGAGCAAAGTTGACAAGAGAGGCAATGAGCAGCCCTCCAGCCATAAGATAGCGCACGTTGACTCTGTCTGCGAGAAAGCCGTTCACGAACTTGCCTATGGCATAGGAGAAAAACAGGGCGGAGCCTATTACGCCCAGCTGGGCCTCGGTAAGGTAGCCGGCATCGACAATGGGCTTTTTCACCACGTTCAGGCTCAGGCGGCATACATAAAAAAGGGCATATCCGAGTGTTGCGGCTCCGAATACACCCCATTTCGTCCATTTGCTGTATTTTGTTCCGGTCATTATAGAATGTCTGGTGCTTTGCTTGAAGATGTTTGAGGATTACTGAAACCCCTGCCGGATGGACAGGGGCTTAAATTAGTCTGATTGAGAGGATAAAGTCCGGAAAATATCGCAGGAGGACGCCTCCGGACTTAGCTTGCTAAAGCGTTCCATCCCAGAGAGTTACAGTACCTACAGTGGCGTTTTTGCTGCCGTCGGCAGGAATAGTGGAGAAGTTGTCTGCGGTAACGGCAGTGCCTCCTATAGTACCTCCGAAACTGCAGGCGGCGGTCGTGCCTATGGTGCTGGCTGCGTCGGCAGAGCCGATGATGCCTCCGACGTAGTCGACTATGTTACCTTCGGTGTCGAGGTCGCCATAGTACTTGCTTCCGTCAATGCTTGTTCCCACACATTCTCCTACTATGCCGCCGGCGTAACCCTTGCAAGAACCTTTTTCTACTGCATGTACCGTCTTTTTTACGATACATCCGCTGATGGAGCAGTTTTCCGATACTCCGACTATGCCGCCTGCGGGAGCACCGCGATAGAGAGTATATCCATTGCTGTCAGTAAGCACATTGCAGTTTGAAATTGCGGTTTTGGAAGCATAGCCTGCAATGCCGCCTGCGCCACCTCTGAGGGCATATACCCTGCCTGTGATGGTGCAGTTTTCAATAATTGACTCGAAGGCGTTGTCAGCCATATATCCTACACTGCCTATGATGCCTCCGGTGAAGTTGCCGGTGTATGATGACCAAATTTGGTTGTTCCAATCCCGGTTGCTTATTTGCGCGCTGTTGCTGCAATTCCTTATTACAACTTTTCCTCCGCGCACAAGGCCGGCTATGCCTCCGATGTGCATTGCCTTTCCGTTGGCTTGGACAGTGGATTCAGTCATTGTGACAGTGCTGCTGTTGATGCAATCTTCGATAGTTGCGCCGGCAGTGGACCCTCCGAGTATGCCGCCCATTGCCGCAACGGCGTGATTCAGTGTGACAGCTGCCGAATTCATTGTAATGGCTCCGGCAGAACTGAATCCGGACAAGGACACTGTGGCTCCGTATGCGCAGCCTATAATGCCTCCGAAGAAGGATTCTGCCGCCGCATTGGCTGCCTTGAAGGTGTAGTCTATGCTTTTGGTCCAGGTGGCGTTGCCGCTGACTTTGATGTTGGCCGTGGCCTGTCCGATGAGTCCGCCGCAATAGAGAAAGGTATTGCCGCTGTTTTCAGTCTCTCCGATCTTGATGATGCCCGTGCTGGGTTCTCCGTTCAGTACGAGATTGTCCTGTATTGCCTTGATTCGGCCGTAGAGTCCGCCGCAGTAGAGATTGCGCAGCCCTGATGTAGTCGTGATGTTGCCGGAATTGGTGTTGTCGGTCAGGGTAATGTTTTCCTTGGTAATCTGGCCGGCAATGCCTCCGAGCATGTGTTGTTTCACATTGGATGATGAGGTGATGTTGCCTGAGTTGCTGCAACCTATGATATTCATTGCGCATTCTCCGGCTATGCCGCCTGCCAAGAAGAATTTGCAGGGGTCCTTGCTCGCGCGTGGAGTGCTGAAGGAGATGTTGCCCGAGTTGGTGCAGTCCTTGAGAGTGCCTGCGGTTGCATTGGCGCAGATGCCGCCGGCGTAAATATTGATAGCCGTGCCTGCGATTGTAATATCGCCGCTGTTGCTGCATCCTTCAATCAAACCCAGTCCATTGGAACAGTAACCCGTGAAGCCGCCGATGTAGAAATGGTATTCTTCGTTTTTGTTGTAAGTAACTACATAGGAAGCATCGACAGTAATGGTGGATGCTGACGTGCAGTCGAAGATTTGGGCTCCCCTGTTGCGGCCGATGAATCCGCCCACATACATTTTGTTTTTGTTGGCAATGTTTTTATACTGTTTGAGGGTTATGTTGGCAGCTGTGTGGCAGTTCTTTACTGTGCCGTCGGAGCAGTATGAGGCCAGAGGCCCGAACTCAATCTGGCTTGTGCCGTCATACCAAACCGTGAAGTCGCAGGTGGTATCTATGTTCAGGTCCTGTACTAAAGCATGTGCGCCTATGACCTGAATCAGAGGAATGTCAGTGTCGAGGTTCTTTATGGTGTGGCCTCCACCGAGAAGGGTACCCTCGAAATAAATGTTCTCCTCGGCGGGGAACTTGGCCTGAGTTGTCTTTTTGCCGAGGGGTATGTATGCGTCGGAGGCTATGTCGCTGAAGTCCAAATCCTGTGTAATCTTCACTATTTGTGATGAGGGGCAGTCTCCGTTGTTGTAGGCCATAACAAAACTGTTCCATTCGGCTGCGGAGGAAATCTCCAGAGCTTCGTCTTCCGCATTGGGTACGAAGGTGATTTCGGGCAGGGCCATCAGTTTATGTGCTACTATGCTACGGCTGCCGGAAAGGGTTTTCACCATAACCCGACCCAGTTCGTCAACGACTTTAACCGTGAAACCGTCGGAATAGATGCCGGCGGGGATGACTACGTTGAAGTTCAATGCTTCTGTACTGAGCTCGGCCTGGGTAATAAGAGTGATGCTGTTGCCGCCCGTGCCGTCGGCCGAGATGGTCGGCTTGTTGAAATCTATGTTGAATTTGCCGCAAATTTGTTCCCCTCCTTTGGTGCTGACTTCTATGTGGCGTATCTTTACACCCTCGCCTTCGGCCTTGAGGCTGATTCCGAGTAGGCCGCACACATGTTTCATAGTGATGTTTTCATCCTCTGAACTGCCCACCATAGGGAGCTGACCGTTTGCGATGTTATCTTCTGTACCCTGCTGGAATGCAGAAAGGTTGAGAGCTCCGTCGGAATATGCGGATGCGGGATAAACGGCGTTGTAGGGAGTTTCCAGCTTACCTTCAAATACAAAGTCGGCGGATAATGCGCTGCCTTCGATGTCAAGTGCTGCGGATGCTATGCCGTTCATGTTTATGGCATCGCCCTTGGTCCAAAGAACGGGGCGTATACCGTCGTGGATTTCGCCCAAAGTCGTCTTTGTGGCGTCTGAAGTTACCCTGATTATGGTTTTGCCGCCGTCTATGGAGTCAAAGCCGGGGTCTTTGGTGCAGGCTGCCGCGCAGAGCAGGCAGAGTGCAGATGAGATAAGTGTTTTTTTCATAATAAAGGCCTCCATATTATTCATCCCAAGTCCACGAATTGTCTATTGCGATGTTTTCTGTACTGGCGGAGAGTACATTGTCGTTCATGTCGTAACAGAGTACTCTCAGATTCGGTCTGTCGTACTTCTGACTGATTTTGAGTGATTTTGGTTCCATAATGATATCGATTATAGTTGCTTTCTGAAAAGAAAGACACAAAAAAATGAAAACCCGAACCGGATTTTCATCATTTTCACGAGAATTTTTTGAATTCTTCCCTGTATTTCGTCACTGATTTCTGGAGATGTTTTTCGACGGCCCTGACGGATATACCGAGCTCCATCGCTATTTCCGCGTGTTTTTTGCCTTCCAGCCGGCTCATTCTGAAAATTTCATTCGTGCGCAGCGGCAGCTGGTCTGCGAAATCCAGAATTACGTTCAAATCCGCTTCGCGCGAGGCTTCCTTCAACTCGGCATTTTCGAAATCAAGCTCGGAAAGCAGGTTCAGGGCAGCATCCGTTTCCATCTTGTCCAGGCTGACAGTCCTGTTGTGCCCCCCCCGAGTGCGGAAATTCACGCAGGCATTTCTGACCATACGGAAGAGATAACCGTCTATTTTGCTCTTGAGTACGGACGGCTGTTTTTCGAGAAGTTTGAGCAGTGTCTCCTGCAGGATGTCGTCGGCATCATCGCTGCTCAGCGAGGCCATTTTCATAATGTAGGCCTTCATCCTGCCGTAGCATCGTCTGACGAGCTGCTTTATTTCCTCGTCCGAATATATGAATAGAAATTTCTTCAATTTGTACCTCACTTGCGTGTGTAAAGATAGTTTTTTTTGAAAAAATCAAGTTCGGTTTTGTTGTCATAGTGTGTCTTTAATGTGAAAATTGAGCTAAAATGAACCTTCGATATCATATATTGACAGAAAAATATTTCCTCGGAGAGTTGGATGACGTGCAGATTCGGGAGTTGGCATCATGGGTGTCCGGATCTCCCGAGGCGGCAATGGAATTCAAACAGGAATTGAAGCGGCTCGAGCTTCTTCCTCCAATGGAAAATTCTAATGTGGAGCCCTTCATCGAAAAACTTATAGTTGAAAGAAAAAAAAGACTCAAACGGCGTCGTGTCAGGATTGCGGCCGTCTGTGGCGCAGTTGCTACGGCGTTATGCGTAGTGATAGTCATACCGTTCTTGTCGGTAAGTAACTCCGAAAAGGAGACCATAATTGCGGATGCGGTGAAGAAGCCTGTGCCGTTGTTGACGAAACAAGGTTCGCTCAAGGAGGGTTTGGAAAACTTCTTTGCTTCGAAAGAAGCGCGTGTCTACGTCGCTCCCGCGAACGCCAAATTAGCTGTTGTGCTGCCTGACGGCACCAGAGTTACTCTCAACAAGAGTTCCCGCCTCGAACTCCATCCTGCTTTCGGAGAGACCGAGCGGAATGTTAGTTTAGACGGAGAAGCCTTTTTTGATGTCCGCAAGGACCCTTCGCGACCTTTCAGCATCCGCTGCTCGGATCAGACCTATGTTGTAAAGGGTACTTCATTCAACATAATGTCTTATTCCGAGGAAAATTACTCTGTAGTCACCTTGCATACAGGCTCTCTTGCTGCACATATCAAGGAAGACGTGCTGATGTTGACTCCCGGAGATGAGCTCAGTATAGACGGTCTGGACGGAGAAATACGTCGGCGCAAGGTAGATGTGGGCAAATCTACGGGCTGGATGAAAGACAATGCCCTGCATTTCGGCTCAAGCCCTCTGCGCGTGGTGGCTATGCAAATCGGCAAGAAATATGGGGTGAAAGTTCATGTGAACCCCGAGGTGGCCGGCATTATGTACGAAGGTGTAATAGATGACGAGCCGCTGGATTTGGCCTTCAAACTGCTTTCAATCACTGCTCCCCAGAAGATAGTGGTGGAGAAACTCAACGAGACTGATTATTATATTAAGAAAGGAATACAATTATAATAGTTATGTATACAACAAAAAAAATTCTTCTCAGCGCTGCCACGTGCATTCTGCTGTCGCTCCAAATGGCGGCGCAGAGCGCGGAAGCTTTCATTACACTGAAGGCGCAGGAGCAGCCATTCAAGGAATTTCTGCAGGAAGTGGAGAAGCAGAGCGGCCGATCGTTCTTTTTTACGGATGAGGTACTCGCCAAAGTGCCTACTGTTTCTGTGGACGCGAAGGCTCTGCCTTTGGAGAAGCTTCTGCACCTTGTTCTAGACGGTACCGGAGTCACCTTCGAAACCGTAGGCGAAAAAATAGCCATAAAGTTGGACAATGCCGGAGTTCCGCCTGTTATGAAAGTTGAGGGAAAGGCAGCCCCTATTCAGGTCAGCGGTGTCATCGTGGATGAGAACGGTGAACCTCTGCCCGGTGCGGCCGTAATGATTGCGGGCACGACAAACGGCGTGGTGTCTGACGTCAACGGCAAGTACAGCATCAAGGCTTCTTCCAACGACCAGCTGCAGGTGTCCAGTCTGGGATTCAAGACGGAAATCCTTCCAGCCGGTTCCGCCGCCGTGAAAAGGATAGTGCTCAAAAGTGAGCAGGTGGCTCTTGAAGGGGTTGTTGTGACGGCTCTCGGCATTAAGAGGGACGAGAAATCCATAGGCTATTCAGCCGCCAAGGTGGACAGCGACAGGTTTGCCAATTCCATGACTGCCGACAACTGGCTCAACAGTCTCACCGGACAGGTTGCAGGCTTGAGCATAGACAGGTCCAATTCGGGTCCTAACGGCACAATGCGTGTCACCATTCGTGGAGAATCGACTGCCGACCTTGAGAACAATACTGCCCTGTTCGTGGTGGACGGAGTGCCTATGTACAACACAAAGACCGCCTCTGATACAGGTGACGGCAGTTCCTATGCCATTGACTATGGCGACGGTACAGCCGATATAGATCCCGACAATATCGAGAGTGTGACTGTGCTCAAAGGTGCGGCCGCAACGGCTCTCTACGGCTCCCAGGCCGCCAATGGAGCCATCATTATAACAACTAAGACGGCCGAAAATCAGGATGCGACCCTGAGTGTCACCTACAAGGGCTCCTTCGCAATGGACAAGGTACTCAGCAGCCCTGATCTGCAGTATGTTTACGGCCAGGGCTCAGCAGACAAGCCCTACTATTATTACCTGCCTTCGACGGCAGATGAGGACGTCATCGGAATTCACCCTATGCCCAGTTACAATTCCACCTCCACGATGGAGTCCTGGGGACCCAAGATGGATGGGACGGAGTATTACCAATATTACAATGAGGCCCTCGGCATAGGCGGTGCATACAATGCGATGGGCAACTTCGAAAGGAAGGCCACTCCTTTCATAAGCCATGGAAACTGGTTTCAGAATTATTTCCAGAGTGGTCTGAGGATGAATAACAGTGTAACCCTTTCCGGTCGGGTGGGCAAGGCCAACAGCCTGCGCGTGAGTTTCTCCGACCAGCGCTCCCGTGGTATAGTGCCCAATACTCCCAGTTCTCAAGACTACCTTTCCGTGCGTTTCCGCGGCCAGCTTGCAAAGTGGCTCTCTGCTGAGGCTACCGTGAACTACAGACACACGGACAACGGCAATATTCCCACCTCGTCAGGCTACGGTTCCACCGCCATTATGTATGGCCTATGGTGCTATGCGCCCAATGTGGATATGTCCTGGCCCAAGGATTACTGGCTGAGCGAGCTCAAGCAGGATGCCAGCCTTTCCGGAGGTAAGAACAATCCCTACTTCCTTGCCCACGAGTGCATCAATACTCAGAAAAGGGACAGAGTGTACGGCAACGTCAAGTTCGACTTTGACCTCGCCAAGAACCTTACCCTGATGTTGCGAGCCGGCCTGGATATGAACAGCGATTTCCGCACCCAGCGCCAAGCCACCTCCACCCAGGCTAACCCTCTTGGTTACTACAGCGAGCAGAACATAGGCTCAAAGCAATATACGGGAGACTTCCTGCTCAAGTACACCAACCGGTGGAATGATTTCGGCTTTACCGGCAACATAGGCGGCAGTCTCATTTCGCGCCAGTATGAACGTCATCAGCAGGCCGCTTCCACCCTGCATATCCCGGGCGTGTATTCATTGGCCAACTCTAGTTATGAGCTGAAGACTTCCAACTATTCCGAGCAGAGGCAGACCTATTCTCTTTACGCCCTATTGTCTTTCTCGTGGAGGGATGCCATATTCCTGGACGTTACCGGCCGAAATGACTGGTCCAGCACTCTGCCTGCCGGGAACAGGTCTTACTTCTATCCTTCGGTGTCCGGAGCCGTCGCCCTCAATGACCTCTTCGACTTCGGCCGCTCCGGCGGTCTGGTCAACCTGATGAAAATCAGGGCATCCTGGGCTCAGGTGGGTCACGATACCGCTCCTTACCGTTATATGAACTTCCTCCAGACCACGGGCATTCCCGGCACGGTACAGAACCAGACGGCCCTGTCCAATGCCAATCTCAAGCCCGAAATCGTGACATCCTGGGAGGTGGGCCTCGAGATGCGCCTCTTCAAGAACCGTTTCACCCTTGATGCCGCCTACTACGATGCCGTGACCAAGGACCTTATCTCGAGGATGCCAATTTCCATTGCCAACGGCGTGAGCACGGTTTACATCAATGCCGGCTCCATACGCAACAGGGGCGTGGAACTTACCGTGAGCGGCTCGCTCGTGAAGACCCGCAACATCCTGTGGAAGCTAGGTCTTAACTGGAACCTCAATCGCAATACCGTCGTAAGCCTGGGCGATGGCATTGACTCCTGGATAGTCGCCAACTACAGCACCCACGCCTATATGACGGCCTATGAGGGAGGCAGCCTTACCGATATGTACGGCAAGGGCTACAAAAGGGCTCCAGAAGGCTCTACGGCCATTGACGCCAACGGCAATATGGTGGACGTGAGCGGTATGATATTGCTGGACAAGCAGAATATGCCCCAGGTAAATGAGGAACTTCAATATCTGGGCGATTGCGCTCCCAAGTGGAAGGGCGGTTTCAACACCACCTTCAAATGGAAGGACCTTACACTGTATGTGGGCTTCGACGGCCAGTTTGGCGGTCACGTGTTTTCCTACACAAACTGGGTGCTCAACTACAGAGGCAAGGGTGTCAATACTCTTGCAGGCCGCGAGGGAGGTCTGGTTCCCGTGGGTGTGCGTGAGACCACCGACGGCAACTATGTAATCAACACTGACCCCATAGCCAAAGAGAACATCTCCAACTACTATCATTGTCTTTATGACCAGACCAATGCGGAGGCCAACTTCGTCAGCACCCAGTTCCTTAAGCTCAGGGAGGTGCGCGTGGAGTACGCCTTCCCCAAGAAGCTGCTTGCAAAGACCAAGGTCATCAGTGACCTCCGCTTGTCTTTCTACGGCAACAATTTGTATTGCTGGTCGGATTTCCCCGGCTTTGATCCCGAGGGTGTCACAATGAAGGGCAGCGCCGTTGTACCCGGCTTCGAAATTTTGCAGATGCCTTCTGCGGCCCAGTTCGGAGCAAGTTTGAGCATTACTTTCTGAGAGGAGATGAAGTTATGAGAAAATTTACATTGAAACCCCTTGCCATATCACTTGCCGCGCTTGCCTTCACCTGCTGCGACAAGTTCAACAATATGAACGAGAATCCCTACGCTCTGGAGACAGCGCCTGCGGAGTCTTATGTGCATCCCATAGTATTCAAGACCGAATATGCCCTTTGTTCCGTCTTCCGCACCACTACAGCCCATTTGATGCAAATGGCTGTGAGCACCACTACGGAGGCGACATCGAGGGTAGTGGGCAACTATACAATACCTGAAGCAACCGACGACGACATCTGGACATCGCTGTACATTCAGTACGGCAATGCCTGCTCGATGAGGGTGCGCGCGCAGCAGGAGAACAATCCCACCGCGATGGGTATAGCCGACATACTCAAGGCTATGACCATCTCCCTGATTACCGACACCTACGGCAATGTGCCTTTCACCGATGCGGGCAAGATAGCCATTGACAACGATGTCACCAAGATTACAACCCGCTACGATGACCAGAGGGAAATATACCGTGGTATTGTAGCCCTCTTCGAGGAGGCTAACCAGCTGCTTTCTGACCCAGAGGCCGCGGACATCAACCCCATCACCGACCTTATGTACAACGGCAGCCGCGACAAATGGCAGCGCTTCGGCAACGCCCTTTATCTGAGGGCCCTGATGCGCATTTCCAATAAGGTGATTGAGGAGAGCGACGGCATCTTCGAATATGACACCGAAGAGGGTGAGTCCATCAACGTGCGCGACAAGATTGCCGAGCTGTACAATTGCTATGTCAGCGGTTCGGGCAACTATCCTATGATGCGCGGCCGTGGGGATTGCGCCCTGGTGGGCTTCAGCCAGTACAATGCCACCTTGAATACTCCTTTCTACTCCACCACGAGCGGTTTGTGGAACAATGTCGCCGCCTGCGAGACTCTTGCCCGCAGGATGCTCGACACCGAAGAAAAATACGATGAAAGCATTGGTCAGAAATACTATCCTTGGCGTACTCCGGAGAAGGGCGGTCATGTTCCTGATCCACGCTGGGACTGCTACTACCGCAAGACGCTCGGCGCTCCTACCCAGCTGCTGCACAAGGATTTCCAGAAGTTTATTAATGCCCGTGTATCCCAGGCCGGCAATTCGCAGGTGGGCAGAATGCCCAACGGGGACCTCGCTTCGCAGATTACAGGCTTGGTCTATAACCTCAAGAATGCCGAGCACTATAGCCTGATGAATTTCTCGGAGCAGCTCTTCCTCTTTGCTGAGGCCGGAGCGCGCGGCTGGATTGCCTCTGCGAGCAGTCTTGGAGCTTATATGGATTTGTTCAAGCAGGCCATCACCGAAAACATACTCGAATGGAATCCCAACGTGACGGAAACATCGGCTGAAGTGGTGGATTTTGTGAACCACAAGGCCAGCGCCGAACTGTACAGCGGCCAGACTTTCAATTCGGGAAACGCCGTTGAGGCCATACTTACCGAAAAATGGGTTTCCCTCTTCTTTGTGGGCATAGAGTCGTGGTGCGAATACCGCAGGACGGGTTATCCCCTGCTCAAAACCAATGGCCCCGCTGCAGAGAACCGCAATATCCTGCCTACGCGTCTGCGTTACCCCGCCGACGAGGCTTACAGGAATATGAAGTATTTTAAGGAGGCTGTTGACGGTTGGCTTGGAGGTGAAAACAATATGATGACGGATGTATGGTGGGCCGACACGGCAGAAAGCCGCAACATCAGATTAAAAGGAAGACAATAAACGATATGGATATGAGAAAGATATATTTTGCCCTTCTGTGCTCTCTTGTTTCTCTTTCTTCCTGCACGGAGAAACTCTTGATGGAACAGGAGAAGGATGAGCTCCAGAATAGGATTGACGCCGCCACGCAGATAGAAGTCAAGTATGCTGTCGCCGGCGAAGGTATCTCTGAACTCAATTTCGACTATAAGGCTCGTCAGATAGAGCTGGAGGTGGAACTGAATGACAAGGGGCTCGTATGGGACATCAAGTCCGACAAGGACTGGTGCAAGGTGGTTCCGGAAAGTCACAAAGGCTCCGGCATCATCAAATTGGATATCAGCGTCAACGAGGATTTCGATAACCGTGATGCCGCCACCCTGACCTTTGCGGCAGGTGCTTTCCGCGGGTTCAAGCTGACTGTAAATCAGGAGGGTACGCCCTTCTTGCTTAGCCAGCCTTATTTCGTCTCAGGCAGGCAGCAAGGCGATAAGATCTTCAATACTTCGGTCAGAAAAGTCGGGGGTGTGGAACCGGAATGGAGTGTCTCTAAGCCGGAGTGGCTCGAGGTGACCAAGGGCGCCATAGTGTATGAGGATGACGAAACTGTCACCAGAGAGGTTAAAGTAAGAGTCTCCGAGAATACAGAAGCCACCCGTTTAGGCCGTATAGTTCTGTCCCTGCCGGATGAGGATAGAGGCACGGACATCAGTCTGACCCAGTTCGGTTCAGACTACAATTATGATGCTGCCGGCAACATCTTCTTCGCCAAGGACCAGGAAGCTGTGCTGACCTTCCCTGTTCCCTCCGGTGTTGTTGCCGATGTGAAACTGCCCTCATATATAACCTCCGAGATCAGACCGCTGGAGGAGGGTATAGAGGAAATTACCCTTCGCGCAGAGGAGAACCTCAGCGACTGTTCCGAACTGCGCCTGAGCGAGGTGGTACTTACTCTTTCCAATCTCACCGAGACCAGTGTGGCTCTGCCCACCATTTCCCAGGATTATGTGCCTGCCCATGGTCTCGTGACATCTGCCGGTCTGCTTAAGTTCGCCCAGGCGGTAAGCGAGGGCGGCGACATCAGCGACTGGACCGACGACCAGGGCAGGGTAGTGCTCGTGGGGGATATCGATATGAGCGAGGTGAGCGGCTGGAAGGGCATAGGTACGCAGGAACATCCTTTCAGCGGGGAGTTCGACGGCAAGGGTCATGTGATTGATAATCTGAAGAAGTCGGATTGCGGCCTGTTCAGAGTATGTGAGAATGCCACAATAAGCAATGTGAAACTCGGTGCTGGATGCAATATTTATTTCAGTAACAGTTTCGATACGGAGCAGTTTTTGGGAGGTATTGTCTCAACCTGCAAAGGCACTGTCCTCAACTCCTGCATCTTTGAAGGTAATTTGGAACTTGGAGGCAATTGTAATGACTGTCCTGTTTATGTGGGCGGTCTGGTTGGTCATGCAGATGACGAGTCGGAACTTATAGCCTGCAAGTTTCCCGGCAAGCTGGTACTTTCCACCAAGGAGTCATCAGGCGAGATGTCGGCGAATGTCGGCGGCATTGCCGGGTACAATGAGGGCTTGACTCGGAGCTGCGAGTTCTCCGGTTCCATTTCCCTGTCCACCGACGCAATATCCACGACTGCCGGAGGTATTTTGCCTTCGGTGACCGGCGGAATGAAGGTGGCAGACAATTCCTATTTGGGTCAGATTGCAGTCGGCTGCTCCTCGGAGCAGATTGCAGTCGGCGGGCTGTACGGCAAGGTGGCCGGCTCATTTGCAATGGACTTCTCCTCTGACAAGTCCATCGCAATGGGTAGCATCGACATAAACAAGATGGGAGGCGCGACGGACGCCTTTGTGATGGCGGGTGGTTTGATAGGTATGCTGGAGAGCGGCAGCATCGTGGATTTGAAGGGCTATGAAGTGTCCACGAGTTTCCTTATCGACCATACTGCGGTCCAGACTGCGGGTTATGTTTGCACGGGCGGCGCCATAGGCGGCAGCAACCCCAACGGCATAGCAGGCGGCAAGGTGACTTTGACGAATATGACCAATAAGGGCAGCGCAAAGTTGAAATGCACCACCGGAGTTAAAACGGCAGTGGTCAAGGAATGTTTGGGCGGTCTTATGGGTTATCTCAAAGGGCCCGGAAGTTTCATCGGCTGTGTCAACTCGGCCGTATTGGGCGATGCCACATCCAACTATACAATAAACACATCCAACAAATCCAATTCCAAATGCCAGATTGTAGCCGGCAGCATCGCCTTGGCAGAGCAGGGCACCCTGGAAGTGAAGGAC
>JAEDMF010000013.1 GCA_016303175.1 Bacteroidales bacterium | reverse complement strand
GGATTGACAGCAAGTTTCATATACGCCATCATATCCTTTATTTCCTGCCGCTCGAAGAAAGAGTGGCCGGAGTATATCATATAAGGTATATTCTTCTTGCGCAGGGCATCCTCAAGTACGTTGGATTGGGAATTCACCCTGTACAGAATGGCTATATCGCTGTAGGATACGTGTTCACGCAGAAGTAAACGCTGAATCTCGCCAACCACCAGATAAGCTTCCTCCCTTTCCGTGTAACCCTTCACCAGCCTTATGAGCCTTCCCTGTTCCGCCTCGGAGTAACAATTCTTCCGTATTCTGGACTCATTGTGGGATATCAGGGAATTGGCCGCATCCACTATGGTCCGGGTGCTGCGGTAATTCCTTTCCAGGCGGAAAATCCTGCAATTCGGATAGTCCTTCTCGAAATTCAGAATATTCTCTATCCTGGCCCCGCGAAAAGCATAAATGGACTGGGAATCATCTCCCACTACGCAAATATTCCTATGGAAAGAAGCCAGTCTCTTCAGGATGAGGTACTGGGAGCGGTTGGTATCCTGATACTCGTCCACCATTATGTAATCGAAACGGCCGGCGATATTCTCAAGAGCTTGCGGATTGTCCTTAAGGAGAATGTTCATCTCAAAGAGGATATCGTCGAAATCCATTACGCCCATAGCCCGGCATTTCTTCCAATACAGGTCGTACACCTGATAGAGCAGGGGCATCTTGGAACGGGTGTCGTTCTCAAGGGAAGGCCTGTTGGCCGCGTAGGCTGCTGGAGAAAAAAGGTTGTTCTTCGCATCGGAGATACGGGAGAGAACGGCCTTGGGTTTGTAGGCGCTGTCGCTCAGGCCCAGTTCCTTGATACAGGTCTTCAGGAGGGTCTGGGAATCGGAGGTATCGGCAATGGTAAAGTCGCGGGGATAGCCCAGAAACTCGGCGTAATCCCGAAGAAAGCGTATGAAAACGCTGTGGAAAGTGCCCATCACCAGGGAACGGGCCGCTCTGGGGCCTACCATAGATGCTACCCTCTCCTTCATTTCTCCGGCCGCCTTCTTGGTGAAGGTCAAGGCCATTATACGGGAGGCATCCACGCCGCCGGCAAGCATATTCGCAATTCTGCAGGTAATGACGCGGGTCTTGCCGGAGCCTGCTCCAGCCACTATGAGCACCGGCCCCTGCATCTGCTCCACCGCCGCACGCTGCTCATCATTCAACCCTTCAAATATAGCTCTGACATCAAATTCCATAACTCTGCGAAATTACGGATTTTTTTCGTATCTTCGCGGCGTTTTTCAGATAATCATCAACTATTATAAAATAATGTCTAACATCATCAAACTCAGAAAAGGTCTCGACCTGCCCCTTGAAGGAGCAGCCGAGAAAAAAGTTTTGATGGAAGTGAACCCCGACGTTGTAGCCTTAAAACCTACTGATTTCAAAGGACTTGTACCCAAACTGCTGGTCAAGGAAGGCGACAGTGTCAAGGCGGGCACAGCTCTGTTTGCTGACAAGATGTGTCCCGAAATCCAGTTCACCAGCCCCGTCAGCGGCACCGTGCAGAGTGTGATTCGCGGAGAAAAACGCAAGCTGCTCGCAGTCACGGTCAAGGCAGACGGCAAAATGGAGGCTGAGGATTTCGGCAAGCACAAAACCGAAACAATGTCAGCACAGGACATCAAAACACTTCTGCTCAAGAGCGGTCTCTGGGCATCCATCATTCAAAGGCCTTACGGTATCGTCGCAAAACCGGACGCAACACCCAAGGCTATTTTTATTTCAGGATTCAACACAGCCCCCAACGCGGCTTCCGTTTCTTTCTCCCTTGAGGGTCAGCAGAAATATCTGCAGGCAGCCGTAAGCGCACTTGCCAAGATGACAGGAGCCCCCGTACACGTGAGTCTCTGCGCTAAATCCGGCAAGAACAGTCCGCTTGCGGGCCTCAACAACGTGGAATACCACTACTTCGAAGGCAAACATCCCGCCGGCAATGTAGGAATACAGATTCACCATATCTGCCCCATCCGCAAGGGTGAGACCGTATGGACCGTATCTCCCGTAATGCTCGCTTCGATAGGCAAGCTCCTGCTTGAAGGAAGAGTGGATATGAGCCGCCTTGTCGCCATCACAGGTCCCGAAGCAGGCGCTCACGCTTATGTCAAGGCCACTGCCGGTATGGCAATCAGCGACATTGCAGCCTATATCCCCGAAAACAATGTCCGCATCATCAGCGGCGACGTGCTCAGCGGCACCAACGTCGGACGGGAAGGCTATCTCGGCTTCCAGGACACCCAGATCAGCATCATCGCGGAAGGTGACTATTACGAAATGTTCGGTTGGATGAACCCCATCCGCAGCAAGCAGTTCTCCGCTTCCCGCTCCTACTTCAGCTGGCTGTGCCCCAAGAAGAAATACAATATGGACACCAACATCCACGGCGGAGTGCGTGCCTTCATGTTCAACAACATCTACGGTGACGTTCTCCCCATGCACATCTTCCCCGTATATCTGTGCAAGGCCTGCATGACCTCCGACATCGACAAGATGGAGAAATACGGCATCTACGAAGTGCTGCCCGAGGATTTGGCTACCTGCGAGTATGTATGTCCTTCAAAAATCGAGTGGCAGAGCTACATCTCGGCCGGCATCGACCTTATGTTGAAAGAAATGGCTTAAGGAGGAATCGCTATGAACAAACTCAGACAAATTGTTGACAAAGTAAAGCCCACCTTCTCCGAAGGAGGCAAGTTCGCCTGGCTTCACAGCACCTTCGATGCTTTCGAGACCTTTATGTTCGTTCCCAATACCGTGGCGCGCAAAGGCTCTCACGTCCGTGACTGCGTGGACCTGAAAAGGCTGCTCATCATCGTCGTACTATCCCTGCTGCCTGCATTCTGCTTCGGCGTATGGAACATAGGAGACCAGCATTCAATCGCATTCGGCCTCGACTACAGTTTCTGGCAGAAAATAGGCTACGGCCTTGTACGCATCATTCCCCTCTACCTCGTTTCTTATCTTGTGGGTCTGGGCATCGAATTTGCCGGCGCCCAGATCAAGGGTGAGGAAGTGAGCGAGGGCTATCTTGTTTCCGGCTTCATCATCCCCCTCATCGTCCCTGTGGACGTGCCCCTTTGGACTCTCGCGCTGGCAGTGGCATTTGCTGTCATCATAGGCAAGGAAGTCTTCGGCGGCAGCGGAATGAACATCTGGAATCCCGCCCTTCTGGCTCGTGCCTTCTTGTTCTTCAGCTACCCCACCAAAATGAGTGGCGACACCGTCTGGACAGGCGGCGTAAACCGTTATCTGGCAGAAGGAACCTGCTGGTTTGACGGCGGAAAGGGCATTGTTGACGGCTGGAGCGGAGCAACTCCCCTTGCTAATGCAAGCCTCGAAGGACTTGGCCAGCAGGGAATAAGCGCCCTTGACCTTTTCATCGGCAACGTAGGCGGCGCTGTAGGCGAGACTTCTGTCATAGCCATCCTGATAGGCGCAGTCATACTTGTGGGAACAGGCATAGCTTCCTGGAAAATCATGGTTTCCAGCGTTGCCGGCGCCCTGCTTGTAGGCTGGCTCGGCCAAATCGGCGGGGCAACCGACCTCCCCTGCTACTATCAGCTGCTGATGGGCGGCTTCGCCTTCGGTACGGTCTTTATGGCTACTGACCCCGTAACTTCAGCCCAGACAGAAACAGGCAAATGGATTTACGGCTTCCTCATCGGCGCCCTCTGCGTAACCGTGCGTCTTTTCAACCCCGGCTACCCTGAGGGAATGATGCTTGCCATCCTCCTGCTGAACACCTTCGCTCCCCTCATCGACCACTGTGTCATAGAAGTGAGCACCAAACATCACAACAAAAAAATCGCTTGAAAGATATGAATACCAACAGTAATATTTATACAGTAGTGTACACCGCAGCCGTGGTGACACTCGTTGCTGCGGTTCTGGCATTCGTATCCCAGAGCCTCAAAAGCAAGCAGAACGCCAACGAGAAGGCTGAAACCATCAGCCAGATTCTCGATGCGGCACAGTTTGACCTCAGCGGAGTAGAGGGCAATGCCGCCACCATCGAATTCTTCAAAGAGAACATCGGCAGCGTGGAACTGGTAAGGGTTGACGGCACTGTAGCCGACACTCTCGCCACGGCCGACGCCGAAGTGCTCAGTGTTTCCGACCTGAAGAAGCAAAACTATGCCATCGCAGGCAAAGGAGGCGAGGTTGCCATCCCCGTGTATAATTTCAAGAACGGCGTCAGCGTGGTATCCGTTTACGGCCAGGGTCTATGGGGTCCCGTTTGGGGCTACATCGCATTCACCAAAGGTACCGTGAACATTGTCGGAGCCTACTTTGACCACGCCAGCGAGACTCCCGGTCTGGGCGGCAAAATCAAGGATGACCCCGCATTCCGCGCGCAGTTTGCAGGCAAGACGGTGGATTATGCCGGCACCACTCCCTTCGCCATCGTCAAAGGCGGCGCTCCCGAGGGTATGACCAACGGCATCGATGCCATCACCGGCGCCACTATGACTTCAAAATATCTCAACATCGCCATCAACAACTGGCTTGAAGCCTACAAGGCTGCTCTCAACAAGCCCGTCTGCTGCGGTGAATGTGAGACCAAAACTGAGGAGGAATAAGCTATGGCAAACTTCAAAGAAACATTCCTTAACCCCATCTTCAAGGGTAATCCCATCACTGTGCTTGTGCTGGGCATCTGCTCTTCATTGGCAGTTACCGTAGAACTCAAGGGAGCGCTTGTAATGGCCCTGTCCGTAACTGCGGTTACCGGACTGAGCAGCCTTGTATGCTCTCTTATCCGCAAGACCATCCCCAACCGCGTGCGCATCATCGTCCAGTTGGTGGTGGTAGCAATGATGGTTATTCTCGTGGACCAGCTGCTCAAAGCCTTCGAAGCCACCTACCCCATTGACAAATCCCTTTCCGTATATATAGGACTTATCATCACCAACTGTATCGTGATGGGCCGCATTGAGGCCTTCGCCCTCGGCAACAAGCCCCTCCCCTCACTGGTTGACGGTCTGGCCAACGGTCTGGGCTACGGTATGATACTGGTAGTTGTGGCCTTCATGCGCGAACTTCTCGGCAGCGGCACCATTTTCGGCTTCCAGGTTATCCCCGACTGCTTCTATGCCGCCGGTTATGCAAACAACGGCCTTGTCATCCTGCCTCCTTTCGCTCTCATCCTTTTGGGATGCATCATCTGGATTCAGCGCAGCCTGGACAAGGATCTTCAGGAAAAATAGCAACACATACCTTATATTATTATGGAATTATTAAGCTTGTTCGTAAAGTCAATTTTTGTTGACAATATGATTTTTGCATACTTCCTCGGTATGTGTTCATACCTGGCAGTATCCAAAAACGTGAAGACAGCCAATGGTCTCGGTCTCGCCGTGA
The DNA here is from genome assembly GCA_016303175.1 of Bacteroidales bacterium. Classification (GTDB taxonomy): domain Bacteria; phylum Bacteroidota; class Bacteroidia; order Bacteroidales; family UBA932; genus Cryptobacteroides. The sequence goes on along the minus strand of JAEDMF010000013.1, from coordinate 13,452 downwards.
TCTTCGTGCTGGTCTGCACTCTTCCCCTGAACTACCTGCTCGACACCTATGTGCTCAAGAGCGGCGCCCTCAGCTGGCTTGGCGAAGAGTTCGCAAACGTGGATTTGAGCTTCCTCAGCTTCATCATCTTCATCGCAGTCATCGCAGCCTTCGTGCAACTGGTGGAAATGATAGTGGAGAAGTTCATGCCCTCTCTGTACTCTTCTCTCGGCATCTTCCTGCCCCTGATTGCAGTGAACTGCGCCATCCTTGGCGGTTCTCTCTTCATGCAGCAGAAAGATTTCGCAGGCGTGGGAGAAAGCGTCGTGTATGCTCTCGGCTCAGGCATAGGCTGGTATCTGGCCATCGTGGCTCTTGCAGCCATACGCGAGAAACTCGCCTACTCCAACGTGCCCAAGGCTCTCAAGGGCATAGGCATCACCTTCATCACCGTAGGTCTGATGGGTATGGCCTTTATGATATTTATGGGTATTTCACTTTAAGTAGGAGGACTTGACTATGACAAATACAATAATTGCATCCATAGCAGTCATTCTGCTTGTGACACTGGTGCTCGTGGTGCTCCTGCTCTTTGTAAAGGCAAGAATCACCCCTAAGGGCAAAGTGAAAATCGACATCAATGACGGCAAGAAAGTCATTGAGGTAAACCCCGGCAGCACCCTGCTCAACACCCTTGCGGAGAATAAGATATATCTTTCGTCCGCTTGCGGCGGCAAAGGTGCCTGCGGCCAGTGCAAATGCCGTGTGCTGACAGGCGGCGGCACCATACTTCCCACCGAGGTAGGTTTCTTCAGCCGCAAACAGATTGCACAGGGCTGGCGTCTGGGCTGCCAGGTCAAGGTCAAGGAAGACCTGAAGGTGGCCATCGACGAGTCCGCTCTCGACGTACGCCAGTGGGACTGCGAGGTTATCTCCAACGACAACGTCGCCACCTTCATCAAGGAGTTCAAGGTGAAACTTCCCGAAGGCGAACACGTTCCCTTCAAGTCCGGCCAGTACATCCAGATTGCCATCCCCGAGTACGACATCAAGTTCAAGGATATAGACGTTGCGCCCGAGTACAGGGCAGATTGGGAGAAATTCGGCTTCTTCGACATTACCACCAAGAACACGACTCCCACGGTACGCGCCTACTCCATGGCCTCTTACCCGGCTGAGGAGGGTATGATAATGCTGAATGTCCGCATTGCCACACCTCCCTTCGACCGCACCCAGCCTAGAGGCGTATTCAAAATGCTGCCTGTGCCTCCCGGCATATCATCTTCGTACATCTTCACACGCAAGAGCGGTGACCACGTGACCATTTCCGGCCCCTACGGCGACTTCCTCCTGCCGGAGAACGACCCTGACAGCCAAGAATACATCTTCGTGGGCGGCGGCGCCGGCATGGCTCCTCTGCGCAGCCACATCATGCAACTGTTCAAGACTCTCAAGACCAAGAAGGAAGTGCACTTCTTCTACGGCGCCCGCGCCCTTGTGGAGGCCTTCTATCTGGAGGACTTCGCCCAAATCGAGAAGGAGTTCCCCAACTTCCACTTCCACCTTGCGCTTGACCGTCCCGACCCCGCCGCCGATGCTGCAGGAGTCAAGTACGTTGCAGGCTTCGTGCACAATGTGATGTATGAAACCTATCTGAAGAACCACGAGGCTCCCGAAGACATCAAGTACTTCATGTGTGGTCCCCCGATGATGGTCGGCGCAGTGAACAACCTGCTCGACTCACTCGGCGTTGCACCCGAAAGCATACTGTACGACAACTTCGGAGCATAGTAATCCGAACCAAACTCAGAACTGGAAATTGCCAAAGACTCCGACCGATATGAAAACCAAGCATAAGCGTTCCTTCGACCTGCTGTCCGGATATGACTACTATTGCCCGGGCACAGGAGGACTGTTCGGCTTGTTCGGGCTTCTGTTGGCCGGAGCCTGCATTGGCAATCTTGCAGTTTTGTTACTACAAAGATTCGCAGGTGCGCACATTGCCGCAACCTACGGAACTTTGATTGCCTACCCCATACAATTCCTGCCCGCAATGCTCTACGCCGCTGCGAAAAGCAATCCATTCGGCGGGCAGGATTGTGTAAAGGTAGATGAAGGGCGTTTCTCTCCCATAGGCTTTGCCCGCCTTGCTATGATGGTCGTGCCCGTCACCTGGGCTGCCGCCATAATATGCGAACCGAGCGGTCTGCTGCTGCCCGAGATGCCGGACTTCCTGAAAAGGATGATGGAAAGCCTTACGGACGGCCCTCTGTGGGTCAGCATCCTGTGCACCTCAATCTTCGCGCCCTTCTTTGAAGAATGGCTCTGCCGCGGAATGATACTGCGCGGAATGCTGCGCAAAGTGCACCCGGCCTGGGCAATAATCATTTCCGCCATCTTCTTCGCCATCATACATTTCAATCCCTGGCAAGGCATTCCCGCCTTTGCCCTGGGCTGCCTGTTCGGCCTGGTTTATTGGAAGACAGGCTCACTCAAGCTGACCATATTGATGCACGCCGTGAACAACCTCACAAGTGTCATCCTCAGCCGCATTCCGAAATTTGAAAATTGCGAATATTTGTTTCAAGCAATAGACAATAATGTTATATTTGTAATGATATACCTGCTGAGCGTAGCTCTGACAGTGTTGTTCTGCATCAAAATGCTGAAGACCGATTTTACAAAATAACAAATATTGCTAAAGGCATGAAACACTTTTCTTTACCCGAAGATGGAGGTCTCATCAGAGAAAACCTCCCCGCTGACATCATTCACTCATTTGAGAAAATCCCGACAGAAATCTATTCGGATACTGCCCTGGCAAGCGAGAAAATAGCTGACGAAATCGTCGCCGCAATCAAGGCCCACAAAGGTCCGGAACCGTTCAAACTAGGTCTTACGGTGGGACGCTCGCCCCAGACCATATATTCCCTGCTCATCAAAATGTGCCAGGAGGGCAAGGTCTCGTTCAAAAACGTGGCAGTATTCTCCATTGATGAATATTATCCCTGCAGCAAGGACAACAAACAGAGCCGCTGGCACAGACTGCACGAGGATCTGCTCAACCATATTGACATTCCCGAAGAAAACATCTTCATTCCCGATGGCAGCATTTCAGCAGAAGAGATTAGCGCATGGTGCGCTGATTTCGACATCAAAGCCCGCGGTCTGGACCTTCTGGTGGCAGGCATAGGTACCAAGGGCCAAATCGGCATCAACGAAGTGGGCACCAGCCTCCAAAGCCGCACAAGAGTGGTCCAGATGTCATACATCACCCGCAAGAGGCACGCAAAGAACTTCAACGGCGACCTCAGCCAGACTCCCTTCGCCGCCATCGCAATGGGTCTGGACACGATGATGTCCGCAAAGAAGGTCATTCTTATGGCCTGGGGCGAGGACAAGGCTTCGGCTGTAAAGAAGATAGCAGAGAACAAACAGACCATAGAGGTGCCTGCCTCCTGCTTCCAGTCCCATCCCAAAACAACACTGTATGTGGATAAAGTGGCTGCCGAACAACTTACGGTCGAGGACTGCCCCTGGCTCATCGGTCCCTGCAACTGGACGAGCAAATTCTGCCGCAAGGCCGTTGTATGGCTGTGCCAGAAGGTGGACAAGCCCATACTCAAACTCACTCTTCAGGATTATCTGGAGAATTCTCTGGGGGAACTTATCGAGAAATACGGCTCCTTCGACAAAATCAACATCAGCGTTTTCAACGACCTGCAGCACACCATTACAGGCTGGCCCGGCGGAAAGCCCGGTTGCAACGACAGCACACGCCCCGTTTGCAGCACACCCTGGCCCAAGACTGTGCTCATCTTCTCTCCCCATCCCGATGATGACGTGATTTCGATGGGCGGCACCTTCATCCGGCTCGTGCACCAGGGTCATAACGTTCACGTTGCTTACGAAACTTCCGGCGATGTGGCCGTTCACGACGATGTGGTAATCCAGCATATGGACGCTGCGAAACAGCTCGGCTTCGGAGACAAAATCGAGTTTGCAAGCGAGCTGGTGGCAAAGAAGAAGGCCAGCGGCATAGAGCCCAGGGAACTTCTGGACATAAAGGCAGCCATACGCCGTAGCGAGGCCCGTGGAGCGTGCCGTTCCTTCGGTCTGGGAATGGATAACGTTCATTTCCTGAACCTGCCTTTCTATGAATCAGGCGGCGTTACAAAACTCCCCAGAACCCAGGTGGACGTGGACATCATCAAAGACCTCCTCAAGAAGATTAAACCCGATCAGGTTTATATGGCGGGAGACCTGGCCGACCCTCACGGAACCCACCGCGTCTGCACCGAGGCCGCGTTGGAAGCTATGGAACAGCTGCGCGATGAAGGAGAGAGCTGGGTTAAAGAATGCACCCTATGGCTCTACAGGGGCGCCTGGATGGAATGGGAGCTGGGCCGCGTGGATATGGCCGTTCCCCTCAGTCCCGATGAGGTTGTGGAGAAACGCCACGCCATTTATCATCATCTCTCGCAGAAAGACATCGTGCCCTTCCCCGGTGACGACCCCCGCGAGTTCTGGCAGAGAGCCGAAGAGAGAACATCCAACACTGCCCATCTGTATGACAAGCTGGGTATGGCGGAATATCAGGCAATAGAGGTATTCGTCAAAGTGGAAGGACTTCTTTAGTAATCCTCAAAAAATTACCTAATAGAACCGTCACGGGGAAACCGTCACGGATATAGACTCTACAGAAAAATCGCCACGGGAATGTATCCTGTGGCGATTTGTTTTACAATCATTCAGTAGTCTTCCAAACTTTTCCGCTGCAGATTACTGAAAATTCTCAGTCGTCGATTTCCTTGAGATTGAAATTCTTGTCAAACTTGAGTTCCAAGCGATTTGTCAACTCAACCTCGTATCCAAACCTGTGTTTCTCAATTTTTCTGTAATCTACATTGGGCCATCTGCTCTCTACCGTCGATTTTATGGGTTCGGGAATGAACTTGACCGGTATGGTTGTGTTCTTGCTGCTCATCTCCTCCCATTCTCCCTTGCCATTGAATTCAATCTTCAAACCGTCGGTGAAATACACATCGTACGAAGTGTCAACAAGTCCGGGGTCCATAGTGATGTGAGAGATTGAAAGTGCAGGGAATTCAGCGGTGATGAATGTCTTTACCGGTGATGGAAGTTGCTCATAGGAAATGGGTTTGTCATTGGCGCAGGCCGTGAATGCAACGGCGGCGAGTGTCAAAAAAAGTGTAGCGATCTTTTTCATCTTATTGAGTATTAATGGTTAAGGCTTTTATTCCGGGGCGTGCATCCTGTGTTTGAGCCACGCGCACGAGAAAGTCTAATACAATAATTGAACCAAAGAAGCAGCGGGAAAACAGCAAATTATCTGCTGGATATCAGGCTGCGGACATAAGAGGCCATCTCGTCGGCGTGGGCAAGAGCCGCCTTGAAAAGGGCTACCTGATTGCGGGTGCGCACGAGATTGTGCTCAGGATATGCCGTCTTATAATAAGTATCTCCATTGATATAGTCGGCAAAGAAACGTACTGCCTGCATATAGGGGAATAGAGCCACTCCGTAAGGTATGTTCTCTATTTCCACCTCGGTCAGAAAAGAACCGGCAGTCTCCAGATACCCTTTGATGAAAGCCTTGAAAATATCCATACGGAAGGCAACCTTCTCCACGGCGGGATCATCCTCCTCAACGGTATTGGCCGCCGTACGCAGAAAATCGCCCAAATCGGAAAAGACGAAACTGGGCATCAAAGTATCCAAATCTATAACACAGAGCACCTTGCCGTCCCGATCGAATAGAATGTTTGCTACCTTGGCGTCACAATGGCATATCCTCTTGGGCAGCAAACCCTCCCTATGCATTCTCTCGGCCTTACACATCTGAGAATCATACTGTTGGAGGAAATCATAAATCCGCCGAACCTCCTCATCCGCCATCCTTCCCACGGGATTCGTCTGAGCCGCCTCCTTGAGCTGACGCGAGCGCAGTTCCATATTGTGGAAATCCGGTATAGTCTCTCCAAGGGTTTCAGGCACATCCACCAGCATCTTTTCGAACTGGCCTATGGCTCTGCCCGTGTCGTAGGAGCTTTCCGGGGTCACTTCAGTTATGGTGACAGCGTCCGGAATGAGCACGGTCATACGCCATACACCCTCATCCGTTCTTACCCAACTTCTGCTCCCGTCCTTCAAGAAAACAGGAGTAAGGACCTTACGGTCAACGTCGCTCTCCCCTGCCTCCTCCAGTTTTGCCCGGATATGTGAGGTAACGACCTCGATATTGCGCTGCAGCACGTTCACATCCCTGAAAATCTTATCATTAATGCGCTGCAGAACGTAGGCACGCCTGCCGCCTTCCACCGCAACCTTAAAAGTGTCATTTATCAAACCCTGGCCCATAGGGGCGACAGCAGCAACCTTGCCGTCAATGTCGAAAAGCTCGGCAATCTCTTGTATTCTTTTTGTTTCCATATTATGACAAAGTTAGCAAAGTCTGCGAAAATCAGGGTCATTTCATCAAAAAGCTGACTATCTTTGCAACAGATTTCAGGGACAAGAAACTTAAAAACTATCAATACTATGGGAAACAACTACAAATTTGACGCGGCAAAGGTGACGGAAGACCTGATAGAATGGTGCCGGAACTATTTCGCACAGGCCGGAGAAGACAGCAAGGCCGTGCTCGGAATGAGCGGAGGCAAGGATTCCACCGTTTCCGCGGCCCTGCTATGCAGAGCATTAGGCCCTGACAGAGTCATTGGGGTGAGTATGCCCCAGGACAACCAGTCGCTCAACGACGCGGACCTGATATGCCGAGCTCTCGGAATCAAAATGTTCAGAGTCAATATCGGAGCGGCCTGCACCGGACTTCTGCAAAGTATGGAAGAGGCAGGAGCGGAACTCAACAAGGCAAGCGTGCAGAACATTCCGCCGCGCATACGTATGGCCACCCTTTATGCCATAGGACAGAGCAACAACGCGAGGGTAATCAACACCTGCAACCTGTCGGAGGATTGGATAGGCTATGCCACCAAGTTCGGCGACGGCGCAGGAGACCTGTCCCTGCTGGCAAATCTGACGGTAACGGAGGTTCTGGCAATCGGAGACCATCTCGGCCTGCCCTACGAATGGGTGCACAAGACCCCGGACGACGGTCTGCCCCATAGTTGTCCGGACGAAGAAAAGCTCGGATTTACTTACAGCGAGCTGGACATATACATACGCAGCGGGAAGGCTCCGGAGGGCTATGTGCACAACAACGAGGCAGAAGGGCTGAAACGCGACAAAATCGACCGCCTGCACAGCTCCAACCTGCACAAGCTGCTGCCTATGCCCGCCTTCAAACCGAAGGAATAGCGCAAGCCCACGACAAAACAAGACAAAAAAAGCGAAGCCCGCCTTCTACGACGAGCCTCGCCATTCTGAATCTCAAAGCCTCCTAACCGAGCAGTTCGTAGCTATTCTTTATGAAGTCACTCAGCTCCTTGCCCTTGAGCAGGCCGGCACCGAGCAGGGCCAGTGAGCACAGACGTTTGATGAGGGTTTCATCCTTGCTCTCCCAGAACTTCTTGACCAGAGGGTGCTCCATATTGACGATTACGTTGTAAGATTCGGGCATCTGACCATAGAAATTGAAGCCGCCGCCCATCTTGCTCATCTCGCGATAACGGCGCATGAACTCTGTCTGGGTAAGAAGCACGGGTGCCTCATTTTCGCCCAGATTGCGGGCCTCCACCACGAACTCATAGCCTTCGGCAGGCAGAGCGGCCTTCACGAGAGAATCCAACGACTTCTTGTCATCTTCCGAGAGTTCAGGCTTGATTTCATCCGCCTTCTTGATAAGGTTCTCCACGTTGTCGGAATCCACCCGGGCAAAACGGCATTTCTCCATCTTGGTCTCAAGCAGATTGACAAAATGTGCATCCAGTTCACAATCCATATGCAGAACGTCGTAGCCCTTGGCCTTAGCGGCCTCGATATAACTGTACTGTGCCTGCAAATCCGTGGCATAAAGGCACACCACATTGCCGTCCTTGTCTGTCTGGTTTGCGCTGACAGCATCCTTATACTCCTGGAGCGCATAGTATTTGCCGGCGTCGTTCTTCACTAGAGCAAATTTCAGCGCCTTCTCGCAGAACTCCTCATTGGTCAGCATACCGTACTCGATGAAAAGCTTGATATTGTCCCACTTAGCCTCGAAATCTGCGCGATTCTCCTTGAAAATCTCCTCAAGCTTGGCAGCAACCTTCTTGGTGATGAATGAAGATATCTTCTTCACGTTGGCATCGCTCTGGAGATAGCTGCGGGATACATTCAGGGGGATGTCGGGAGAATCAATCACACCGTGCAGCAAGGTCAAAAAGTCGGGCACAATATTGTCCACGTGGTCCGTCACGAACATCTGGTTGCAATAGAGCTGAATCTTGTTCTTGTCTATCGCCATCCTCTCCTTGATTTTCGGGAAATAGAGCACACCGGACAAATGGAAGGGGAAATCCACATTGAGATGGATGTGGAACATGGGATCGTCCTCCATAGGATAAAGGGCGTGATAGAACTTACTGTAGTCCTCTTCCGTCAAAGAAGTGGGGGTCTTGGTCCAGATGGGGTCAATGTTGTTGATGACATTGTCCTCTGCCGTCTCTATCTCCTTACCGTCCTTCCATTCGGTCTTCTTGCCGAACACGACGGGGAAGGGCATGAATTTGCAGTACTTGCCAAGCAGGGCGCTAATGCGGCTCTTGGAGGCAAACTCCGACGCATCCTCATCTAAATGGAGGGTTATGGTCGTGCCGCGCCCGGTCCTGTCACTGTCTTCGAGTGTGTACTCGGGTGAGCCGTCGCAAATCCATCTTACTGCCTTGGAACCTTCCTTCCAACTAAGGGTGTCGATGGTAACTTTGTCTGACACCATAAAGGCGGAATAAAAGCCCAGGCCGAAGTGACCTATGATTGAGCCGATCTTGTCTTTATATTTGTCGAGGAACTCGCCTGCCGAAGAGAAAGCAATCTGGTTGATATATTTGTCAACCTCCTCTGCAGTCATACCTATACCGCTGTCGCTGATTTTCAGGATCTTTGCCGCCTCGTCAAGTTCCACGCGGACAGACAGGTCGCCCAATTCGCCGCCGAGCTCACCGCTTGAAGCAAGAGCCTTCACCTTCTGGGTAGCGTCAATCGCATTTGCCACAAGTTCCCTCAGGAAAATCTCGTGGTCCGAATACAGAAATTTTTTGATTACAGGAAAGATGTTCTCTGTGGTAACACCTATTTTGCCATTTTTTGAAAAATTCTCTGCCATAACATTAAATCATTACGGCAGAGAATTCATCAAATAGTATTCCGAAACGGGAAGTATGCCAATTTGTCAGTCTTCCTTCAGGTATTCGGATAATTCTTCATTGGAACCATAAGTACTGTAGCTGTAACCGTAGCCTCTGCGCCCATAGCCATAACGGTGATAGCCGTAACGTCGGTTGCTATACTTGTCCACATAGGATGCTGTGGTACCGTTGAGAATCACGGCCGGGTTCTTGAACTTGCCAGACTCATACTCTCTCTCCAGGCCATAAAGCAGGCTCTTCTCGAACAATCCCGCACGGATTACGAAGAAAGTACGGTCAGCAGAGCGCTGTACTATGGAGGTATCTGCAACGATATCCACGGGAGGACAGTCGAGGATAACCAAATCATACTGTTTGGACAGAGCAGACACGGCCTCCGAGAAACGGTCCGTTGAAATCAGTTCGGCAGGATTGGGAGGTATTACTCCCACGGGGAGCAAATCCAACCCGGCTACATCCTTTGAGTGGACAATAAGGGACTCAAGTTCCATTTTCTGACCGGCGAGATAATTGCTGAATCCGACATTGGGAGAGCCCCAGTGCTTGGATACAGTTGCCTTGCGGAGGTCGCAGTCGATAATGAGAACCTTCTTTCCGTTGATTGCGAAAGAACGGCCTACGTTGCTGGATATAAAGGACTTGCCCGAACCGATATTATAAGATGTGATGGCCACGACATTGCCCTGGCCGTCGCCGGAGAGGAACTCGATGTTGGTCCTCAGCACGCGGAATGCCTCATTGATGAGAGAACGGCTGCCGCTCTTGACTACGTCATATTGGCTTGTCGGCAGGCCCTTCTTCAGTTTCCTCTTGTAGCGACTCGTCGCAGACCATCCCCTCCTCTTCTTCTCATTGTCAACATACAGGGGAACCTCCCCCAAATAAGGCATTGAAAGCACGCCGACCAGGTCCTCGCGTCCCTTGACCTTGGTATCAAGCAGATTGATGACATAAATAACGGCAAAAGGTATTGCCAGTCCAAGTACGAAAGCTATGAGCAAAATCTGCATCTTATTGGGGGCGGTGGGAGCGTCGCTACCGCTGGGAGGAGCTATGAGACGGGTATTGTAGGCTACGAATGCCTGTGAAAGCTCGTTCTCCTCACGCTTCTGCAGAAGGAACATATAAATAGCCTCCTTTACTTTCTGCTGGCGGCTCACATCCAGCAGGTGGAGGGCGTGCTCGGGATTGGAGGCAATCTGGGAAGTTGCCTTGGAGCCGTACTGCTGCTGGGAGCGGATGCGCTGCTCGAGCAGTTTCACCTCATTGTCGATGGAGGAAATGATGGCGCCCTTCATAACCTTCAGGGTAGCATCCATATCCTGCACCACCGGGCTGTTCTCACTACTGTTGGAAAGCACCTTGTTGCGCTCTATGAGAAGGTCGTTGAACTTGGCTATCTGGGCGCCGACGGTGGCGTCGCTGATGCCGCTGAGCGCAGGTATTATCTTGAATTCGTCGCCCTCAGTCAGGTAGTCCCTGATATACCGGGCCATATAGATTTCGTTATTGAGCTGAACCTGGGTAGCCTCCGCCTGAGTAGCCTGGGACATATACAGGTTTGACACTGACTGGATGTCGGGGATAAGGTGGGCCGACTTGTAGGAGGAGATATCCTTGTCCACAACGCCGAGCTCAGCCTCGATGTAGGCAAGGCGCTCGTTGATGAAGGCAGAAGTGCTGACTGCCACCTGATTCTTGTCGCGAATCCACTTTTCGTTGTACACGCCTATCAGCATATTGATGAAATCATCGGCGCGCTGCACGGACACATCGCTGTAGGTTATGTTGACCACGGTGGCGTTCTTGTCCTCAAGTTCCACGCCCAGACGGCCCATACAGGACATTGTGGCACTCTTTACAGAGGTAAGATACATATTTATGTCTCCTTCCCACGGAGCGACCGAAGTGGCTCGCTTCACCAGAACCCTGCCAGCGGGAGTATCCAGGGTATCGCCGCAGGCACCCTCAATGTTCACCTTGAAAGTCTCTCCCCGGAATGCAATGCGGGTAACAGTGAAAGCATTCTCGTCCCGGAGCGACAGGGACATAGCTGCGGCGTGACCGTCCGAAACATCCAGCATCTGCACATTCACGGGGTTGTTGTAACCATAGAGAGGCTTGTCATAAAAACGGCTTGTCATCGTGTATGACTGCTGGAGATTCATCCTGCGTACCACTTCCTCCACAATCAGGGGGGACTTCAGGGCATTCATCTCGTTTATGACATTATAACTGCCGCCGCTCAATCCTATACGGGAAAAGGACTCGTTGAGATCTCCAAAAAAGTTGCCGCTTTTCTTGTCATCCTTCATCATTATTGATGCTGAACGGGTGTAGGAGGGAACCTTTTTGAGCACTACGAAATAGCCTATTCCCAGACACACGATGGCAGAAATCACAAACCACTTCCAATTTGCAAGGTAAATGAAGATGCTTTTCTTCAATTCCTCACCGGTAGTCTGCAAGCGGTTCTGCACTGATTTATCATTTTGGTTTTCCATATCGTCTGCAAAGATAAATAAAAAAACTATTGTTTCAAGCGCGAAGAAGGTATCAAAGCAACTAAATAGCCAAGTACGGAAATCATTATGACAGAGAATGCTACATCGCCCCAGTCCAACAATACAGGATATGCGTCCACAACAAAATTGCCCGGCATCTTCACTATGCCGCAGTACTGCTGCAGCAGACATATTCCGACGCCCAACACAACACCCACCGCCATACCCAGAAGGGTAATCAGCCAGCCCTCAAGCACCATGGAACGGCGTACAAGAGCTTTTGAAGCGCCCATAGAGCGCAATATCCCAAGGTCTTCCTTTTTCTCTATTATCAACATTGATAGGCTGCCGAAAATGCTGAAACAGAGTATCAGCACGACAAAGAGCATTATCAGCCACACGGCGGCCTTCTCATAGCGGAGCATTTTGTAGAGTTGGGGATTCTGCTCCATCCGGTCCATCACCTTGAAATCGGGGCCGAGCTGCGCCGCGAGCCATTTCTTGAAACGTCGGCGCTCCTTGGAAGGGGTTTGCTGCGTAAAACGCAACTCTACGGAGGAAACTTCTTCCGTGCATCCGAGAAGAGAGCACATAACCTCCCTCGGGAGTATGACCAAATTGTTGTCCACTCCGGAATTCACCGCAACGATGCAGGAGGGCCATATTTCGACGCTGTTCACTCCGGCAAGAGGATTCACGACAGACAGGACCGCGTCCTTGTCGGGACAATACAATTCCAAGGGAGCGGAAAAACGCACGTTGATGCCCATACGGGAGGCAAAACCGGCGCCTACAGCCGCCCAAGGCCTTTCTCCGGTATGAAGTCGGAATTCTCCGCTCACAACACAGTCCGCAACGGGGCTCTCCTGTTCGTACACTGGATCCACGCCGCGCGCCAGGGCTGTCCCCTGCCGTCCGTCATAGCATACGAAGACATTGTCCTGCAGGACGGTGCACATATTGAGTATGCGTCCATCCCTATAGAGGCTGTCATACACGGGAGAATCGGGCACGAAGAACTTGCCTGACGAAGGGACAACTGCAAGGTCCGGCTCAACTGCACCCAGCATGGACTTCACCAGGGAATCGAAACCGTTGTAAACAGAAAGAATGATTATAAGGGCCGCCGTTCCCACCGCCATCCCCACCGCGCTTATCAGGGAAACGATGTTGATGACATTGTGCGATTTGCGGGCAAAGAGATAGCGTCCCGCTATGAAGAACGGCAGGCGCATTATTTTTTGAGCAACTGGTCGATGTGCTCCACGTAGTCAAGAGAACTGTCCAGACTGAAAGCTAGCTCGGGCACTATGCGGAACTGCTTGGCAATCCGCTGGCCCAATTCACCACGGATGGCGCGTACCTCCTCCGCAAGAGTCTGCATAACCGCTTCAGCCTTGGCGGAAGGGAAGATGCTCACGTAAACCTTTGCAAAAGAGAGGTCAGGGCTGATTTTTACTCCGCTGACACTGACAAGAGCTCCCCCAAAGTGAGCCATTCCCTTGAGCCTTATTATCTCCGCCAAATCTTTCTGGAGCTGGGAGGCCACCTTGAGCTGGCGTGTGGATTCCTTCTCAACCATATTATTTCACATTGATTATGAAATAATTCTTCTTGCCTTTCTGGACGAGAATGTACTTGCC
>JAEDMF010000153.1 GCA_016303175.1 Bacteroidales bacterium | reverse complement strand
GCTGCCAGCCTTTTGATATTCGTCATAATATGCAGTATCTTTGCAAGTAGCAAAATTATCAAAAATGAAAGGACCCAAGGCGGAAAAAATACAGCAACTCTTTGACTCCATTGCAAAAGATTATGACAAGTTGAACCACATCCTGTCATTGGGAGTGGACCGCAGCTGGAGGAAAAGGGCTTTAAAATGGATAATTGACGGCAATGAGGACAAAAGCGTTCTGGACCTTGCCTGTGGAACAGGAGATTTTAGCCTGGAAATTGCCCGGCACAGCGGCGATGGAACGAGAGTGTGCGGACTTGACCTTTCGGAGGGCATGCTCGAAGTGATGAGACGCAAGGTCTCGCAGGCCGGTCTTTCGGGGCGTATAAGCGTTGAGCAGGGCAATTGCGAAGCTATGCGCTACGCCGACGCGAGTTTCGACAGGGCTACCATTGCATTCGGAATCAGGAACTTCGAAAACCGGGAGCTCTCCCTGAAAGAGATTCTGCGGGTGCTCAAGCCCGGGGGCAGGCTGGTTATTCTGGAGCTGTCCGTCCCTTCAAATCCCGTATTGAGCTGGCTCTACTGCCTATATTTCAAGACAATTCTTCCTTGGATAGGAGGGCTGGTTTCTGGCGAGAAAGCGGCATACTCTTACCTCCCCGCGTCCGTGCTCAACTTCCCGAAGAAGGAGGAATGGATGGCCACAATGAGGGCCTGCGGCTACAATAACGTAATGCACAAATCTTTCACTTTCGGCATCTGCCGTATGTATATTGGAGAGAAATGACATTCAAATCCTGCATCAAATCAATGCGTCTGCGCACTTTGCCCCTTTCCCTTGCCGGAATCGTGGCAGGATTGGCAATCAGTCTCAACTGCGGACCTCTCAAAGTCAGCGTCGTGATTTCACTAGTGCTCACGACCGCATTGCTTCAGATTCTTTCAAATCTGTCCAACGAGCTCGGCGACACTCTCAACGGAACGGATACGGCTGAGCGTCAGGGCATACACTATTCGCTGCAGGACGGCGAGATAAGCCTGTCGGAGATGAATTCTCTCATAGCAGCTACCGCCGTTCTCTGCTGCATCAGCGGCCTGCTTATGATTTACTTCAGCTTCGGGACCCTCTTCGCGCTCGAGCCGCTTCTCCTTGTGCTTTTGGGCGCTGCGGCAATTTGGGCGGCGATGCATTATACTTTGGGAAAGAATCCTTACGGCTACAGGGGCAAGGGGGACATCTTCGTATTTATCTTTTTCGGCCTGGTGTCAGTTTTGGGCGCAGCTTACATCTGCACTCACAGCTTCTCCCTTCTTTGGGCTCTGCCGGCAACAGCCATAGGCTGCTGGAGCGTGGCAGTTCTGAACGTCAACAATATTCGGGATATGAAAACCGATGCTGCCACAAGGACCACCGTAGCCATAAAACTTGGACTAAAAAAGGCACGCATATACCAGACTATACTCATTTGTGCCGGATGGATACTTCTGATCTGCTTCAGCCTGATTGCATTAAAAAGAACAGTGCTGTATTGCTACATACTAACACTACCCCTCTTCGCAATGCATCTGAAAGGAGTCTGGACTCGTCAGGACAAGGCTCTCGACCCTATGCTTCCATTGCTGGTAATATCCACGTTTGCCACTGCGCTCCTTATGCTGATTTTCGGCTGACCATTGCGTCTTAGGACTGCCAATGCAGATTCGGCGCAAGAAAAATTCTATCCTGTATGATTGACTGTTCCGTTGGGTCGGACGTGCAGCTTCTATTTCAAAAATGGAAGAAGTATCAAGTCGGCCGGCAACCAGTTTACGGACGCCAGATCATCCGGAGCGAGCCACTTTGCGGCCTCGTGCTCTTTAAGTTCCAGCTTGCCGGACAAGACGCTGCACCAGTAGCAGTGCATAGTAAGATGAAAAGAAGGATAGTCATACTCGACCGTGGTAATGAAACTGTCAACGCTAATTTCGGTTTCAAGTTCCTCCATAATCTCACGCCTGAGAGCCTGCTCCATAGTCTCGCCCGGCTCGGCCTTGCCCCCTGGCAGTTCCCACCAGTCTTTGAACTCGCCATACCCACGCTGGGTAACGAAAATCTCTCCTTTGCTATTGCGGATCACCGCCGCAACTACTGTAATACTCTTCATAATGGCTGCAAAGATAAGCAATCTTTCACTGCTGCGCAGGTGGGACCAAACCGGCACCGACTAGTCCAACCCCCGCTTCTTTTTGATGACCTGGTAGGCCTCGTTGACTTTCTTGAACTGTTCTTCGGCACTGTGCTGCTCTTCGCGCCCGGCTGAGGCATAGCGATCGGGATGGAATCTGAGCGCGAGCCGCTTGTATGCTGACTTGACCTCGGAGTCGCTCGCATCGGGCGTAACACCTAGGGTTCGGTAAGCGCTGGCAACAGCGGCAGAATTGTCCTGAAACGGATAGCCGTTGCCACCATACCCGCCGTAACCACGGGAAGATCCACCGTTGCCACCATACCCGCCATAACCACCGTAGCCGCGATAACCGCCATACCCGCCACTGCGACTGCTACCGCCAGCATTACCGCTCGAGCGACGAGGATCGTCGGAGTCAAATTCCCACGTACCTTCGTACCAGGTCCAGCCGGAGTCGTCCGTTCTGCCGTAGTCGCCCTCTTTACCTCCAACGTCAGGTCGACCGGAGAGAAAGGTCCTGAACAGCACCGAGAAAAGCAATCTGAGAAGAAAAATCTGCAGCAGTATGGATAGGAAAAACAACATAGGGCTGCACTATTTTACGATTGCAACAATCAACATTACGAAGAAGAGCACCCACAGGGCAATCCAGAGTACTTTCTGCCAGGTCTTCATCGCGGCCCAGCTGTACTGGAACTGCGCCTTTGCAACTGAAAAGCGTGCCTGCATCTTCTCTTTCCATAACTGAAACTTCCCGGTTCCAGCCGCACTGCCATTCCCGGAAGCACTGCCGCTCCCGGAACGATTCGCTGAGCCAAAAGGACTTCCCGCCTCGTGCACCTTGACCGTAAGTCTAGCTCTTTCCTTTTTGGACCCGGTAGCCGCTATGAGGGTAAATTCCATATTCTTCGTTGCTCTGTTTGACCAGCATACCCTGCTCCCCGAATCGGGCACCTGCACGCGCTGCACCGTATCGCCGTCCTCAATCACGAGCACGAGCGAGTCCGGCAGTTCGCTGGTCCAGTTAACAGTGACACTGTCGCCTTTTTTCACTGACTTTTTGTCAGCAGACAATGATATCGTTGATGACATTTGTTCTATTTTAATCTTTTTCCGTATATTGCAATATCTATGCTATTGGATATCTTTATAAAAAACAGTTCTTTCCTCTCTGGCATTGCCTGAGGGGAGACAATGATGACAGCGTCCATTTCTCCTCTGCTGATGGCGGAATGGATTATCCTGACCATCCAGGTAGCCTCCCGCTGATTGCCGGTTCCGCCGTGAAGATTGCAAAGATAAAGATTCCCCCCTTGCAAATTTTCAGAAATAAATTTGATGGATCGACAATGATTATTATCGCCTTCTCTACAATACCACGGTTTTTATGAACAGCGAGGGAAATCCGGAATCAAAATGTTACCTTTGTGTAGAAATTATCCTTGAAGAATGGTGACACCGGACATAGAGACATCGACAAGGGAGGAGAGACTTGAATTCATCCGCGAAGAGTTCAAGTGTCTCGGCAATTGCCCCATCTGCGGGAAGTGTAGCTTCCTAAGGGGACGCGAGGCGGAAGACCTCTATGCCGACTACATCGAAGGTCACCGTTCTTTCCGGGACATCACGGCAGAACACAGGAACAACAACATCAAATAAACTACTACAA
>JAEDMF010000012.1 GCA_016303175.1 Bacteroidales bacterium | reverse complement strand
GTTCGACTGTCTGTTCTTGGATGAAATCCAGAATATAGACGGATGGCCATTATTCGTAAATCGTCTGTTAAGACAGAAGATACATATTATCATCACCGGAAGCAACGCAAAACTGTTGAGCACCGAGTTGGCTACGCACCTTACAGGACGTCATCACAAGATCGAGTTGTTCCCATTCTCATTCAGGGATTGGTGTTCTATCAAGGAGGTGGATTATACCAGACTTACCACCAAGAACAAAGGTCTGCTATCCAAGGCATACGAAGAGTATTTCCGTCAAGGGGGGTTCCCTGAATTGATATCCGGAGAAGAAAATCCTAAGGAATATATCAGCACTCTTATTGACAATATCATTAGCCAAGACATCAAGAAACGCTACAAAATACGTAACATAGATGCTTTGAAGAGGCTGACCCATCATATTTTGAACGAGACTCCTACACTTATCGTAAAGGAGACGCTTCAGAATATCATAGGTATTAAAAGCGAGCGTACTCTTGGCAACTACCTTATGTATCTGAATCAGACTTATCTGATTTCAACCATTAGCAAGTACTCTTCAAGAAGCCGGGAGAGAGCGCGAAATGAGAAATCCTATGCCATAGATGTAGCCTTTATGGATAAACGTGAGAATGCTTTCTCCGGTGAGAACTTAGGCTGGAGATTGGAGACCATTGTATATCTGGAATTGCTACGAAGAAAGGCAGGAACTGAAAATGACATATATTATTATCAAGGCAGAAGTGCAGAGGCTGATTTCGTGGTATGTGACGGCAACAAGACGCTTGCTGTATATCAGGTGAGTTATGACATTTCCAACAAGAAAACCAGGAAGCGTGAGATCAAAGGATGCATAGCCGGAGCCAAAGCAACAAAGTGCGACAATCTCTTCCTGATTACAGACCACGAAAGCGAGATTATAGAAGAAAACGGATATACAATCCAGGTTGTTCCTATCTGGGAGTGGCTGACCAGATAGGAATAAGTTATTAAGTACGCTACGATAAAACAAACATAAATTCGAAAGCGTCCGGCAGGGAGTCGGCCAGCATGCCGGGAAGACCGTTGAATGTATCTCTGTTCAGGGTCCCGAACGAATATATCCTTCCCTGTTGATTTATAGTTTACCAACAGCTCTCTTGCGTGTCTTCTTCTGAGACTTATTCATCATCTCATAATACTCATTGGGACTGAGCTGCTCCTCTTCAAAAAGGGAGCTGATTGCCTCTAGCATTCCGAGCATTCTTAATATCCGGAGCAACGTGTCAAAAGAACCGATCTCTCCGTTCTCAACCTTTTTGACGGAGGATAAAGAAATATAGCCATTATAGTCTAATTTCCAACTATTATAACCGACAGTTTCTTTCTACAACATTACAGATGTTTATTCCAATAAACAATGTCAAATGGAGTCGAAAATAAGAGGCAGAAGGTCGTCGACCTTATTGAATTTGTAGGTGACGGAGGCACCGTGAAGTATTATGCTCATAGGGCGGCCGCCCAATTTCTGGTATTCTGCCATAACCTGACGGCAGGCTCCACAGGGAGAGGCAGGCTGGTCAATAAGTTTGCCGTCCTCCCCGCAGGCCGCAATGGCTATACTCACCTGAGGAACACCGTTATACTGTACATTGGCCGCAAACATCGCCGTCCTCTCCGCGCACAAGCTGGAGGGAAAGGCGGCATTTTCCTGATTGGCACCCTTGACGATCACTCCATTGGCCAGACGCAACGCGGCTCCTACGCGAAACTTGGAATAAGGTGAATACGAATCCTTGCAGGCATCCACTGCTGCCTCTACAAGTTCACGGTCCTCAGAGGTCATCTCCGAGAGAGAGGAGAATGCCTGATAGTCTATCAAAAGTCGCTGGTCCATTTCTCAACTGACAATAACAGAACTCAAGTTTCGCAAGCATCCAAGCTAGTGATATTTCGAAAGTTGAACAGACTTGCGAAACTTGAAAACACAACAATCTGATACCGGAATATCCACGTATCTGCACAAAAATAAAAAAAATATTTTTATTTGACAGGAGTGAGCCTTAAAGCAAAGCCTCCGCCGGGAGCCAGATGTACGGCAAGTTTACGAGAGGAGACGTCGGGAGAAAGTTTCTTATAGTCACGACCTGCCTTATGGGCATTGATGCCATCCTTGAAGAGTTCCGCGGCATAGTTGCCCTCGCCGAGGAAGGACAAGTCAATTTCCATATCGCGGGCGCTCCAGTCGGTCATACCTCCCACATACCAATCATTTCCGCGGCGTCGAGCCGTTACTATATATTTGCCCACAACTCCATCCAATACTATCGTTTCGTCCCACACTGTAGGAATACGGGCTATGAACTCCGTGCATTCGGGCTCGGCAATATAATTCGAGGGTGAATCACACAACATATTGAATGGAGACTCGAAAACCACATATTCGGCAAGTTGACGGCAACGGGTGCCCTGGCTCATGCCCTCGGAATGTACTGGACGATAATTGCCCCATGAAGCATTGCGCATCGCGCCCTGGGTATAATCCATAGGCCCGGCCAACTGGCGCAGATAGGGCAGCAGCACATCATAAACCACCTGCTCCTGATTGGGGTCAGGCACCCATTTCATATTCTCAAGACCGAAAACTCCTTCGTAGCCGACTACGTTGGGGAAGGTCCTGTGCAGGCCGACAGGCTTGTGCGCTCCGTGGAAATCGATCATCAGATGATACTTGGCGGCAGTGGCTGCGGCGTCATAGTAGAACTGTTCCATTTGCTGGTCATCGCGATCCATAAAATCCACCTTGAAGCCCTTGACGCCCATTTCAGAATACACCTTGCACACCCTTTCCATATCACGGGCAAAGGCCCAGTATCCGGCCCAGAGAATGACGCCCACGCCCTTCTGCTCTCCATAACGGCACAACTCGTCGATATGTATGTCGGGTATCACCTCGAAAAGATCGGCCTTACCGCTCACTGCCCACCCCTCGTCCAAAAGTATATATTCTATGCCATTGGCAGCGGCAAAATCAATGTAATACTTATAAGTCTCGTCATTGACCCCTGCTTTGAAATCCACTCCATACAGATTCCAGTCATTCCACCAGTCCCAGGCTACCTTGCCCGGCTTTACCCAGCTGAAATCGGTCTCGGGGTTGGCCGGAGCGCCCAGCAGCCAAGGCAAATCGTTGTCCGCCATTTCCTTGTCTTCACGACTCACGCAAATTATTCTCCAAGGGAAGCGGGACGAAGGGGTCATCCTTGCGATATAATCCTCACGCTCATCCACTACTATCTGGCAGTTGATATGGTCTCCCTGGTGAGTAACTTTGGGATAGGGGGCGTGTACACTCTTCAGGGTAGTGGAACCGTTTCCGTTGTACAGATACATTCCGGGATATACGGTAAGGTCGGACTCGGTGATGCACAGCTTGATTCCGTCAGGGCCCTCCACCATTGCAGGCAGGAAGGAAAGACGGTCGGGACGATATTGAGAGATTTTGACGTGGTCGTACCTATTCTCAAAAGAATTGTAAAACTGGGATTCCAAAGTTTCCGTATGCTGCTTCACATACGAAAAATACGCTGCCCAGTCCTCGGGAAACACAAAGGAAGCCAGCTCCTCTTTTACGATGTAATCCGACCTGAGTCCGGAGACGAACCTCCATGCAACGCCGTTGTCGTACGCGCGCACTACAAGACTGTACCCTCTGTACTTGAGGGTCATCTCATTATACTTATCCCGAATCAAGGCCCTTCGGTAAATATCCGAAGCAAGCGTTTGGTCGGAGCTGCGTCTTGTTACCCCTGAAAGCCTGCCTTTGCCGTCCCATTTTGTGCCGTCGGAGAGCGTGACCGAAATGGGGGATTCGGAAATGAGAATTCTACCCTCATCGGAAAGGCTGTAGGCAAAACCCTCCTGTCCCGTCCTGATGGTGATTTCAAGCCTTCCGTCCGGCGATTTCAACAATTGTGAATTGGCAGAAAGAAGTGTACTGGCCACAAGCGGGAAAATAATGGTTAAAATACGTTTCATTGTCAATATTACTTGATTTTTGCTGATAAGATAATCTCCTTGACCGGGGCGTATGCTCACAATGTGGAAAAGACGCTCAAGTCTCACAGCGCCAGTCTGGCATACTTCCTGACGGCTGAGTATGCCGCTTTTCTGGCCTCGCGGGCCTGTTTATCCGAAATGGCCTCGGTGCGAGGGTCGCTGCCGTCAGGACGGTATTTTATCTTGCGGGCATCACGTCCGGTAAGGACCTGATACCATACGCAGGCGGCAAGATAACGGCCAACTCCCTTGGAAAGGTGATAGCCATCGCGGGTGAGATCGTAATCACCCGTCTTTCTCCGCAGCAAGTCCATAGCCTGCCCCACAGGTATGATATCGGTAATGCCCACCTTGGGGCACTCCTGAGCGACGGCGGCACAGATGGCCTTGTGCATCTTGTCCTGGTCACAATCATACTTGGGGAAATCCCTGTGGGTGGAAGTCTTGGAGTATGCCCAGGTCTGATGAAAGAGAAGTTTGGCCTGAGGAGCATTGGCATGTATCCATGCGGCAATCTCGCCCAAATTGGCATAACTTGCAGCCTGTCCCGAAATCCCACTGGCCTGCTGAATCGAAATGTAATCCCAGGCTTCTTCGGCTATTACCTCGGAAAGAGCAACCCTCTGGCGTATCTGCTTGTTGCCCTCTGCATCAAACTTGGTATAACGATAATCATGAATGTCTTCCCTTATATTTTTCAGGTGACGGTCAAGACTGCATCCTCCTATGTACATATTCGCAATGACCATAGGAGTATTTCTGTCTCCGGCAATGAGATGAAGGTTCTGTTCAACGGCATCCTCGGAAAAACTGTTGCCTATGGCAAGCACCCGTATCACCGCTGTGCAGAATGTTGTCGCGGATGCAGTCGTAACTGCCATAAGGGCGACGAAAAAAGCAAGAACAATCCTTTTCATATTATCAAATTCGGTTAATCCATTTACAAAAGTAATAAAAAAAAGGCACGTCAAGGCTTACTTGCCTTTATGAATCATCTATATTGGAACTGATAACTCATCACCTAGAATATGAAATTAAGTGTTATATTTGTGTTCTTGAAAATATCACCGATATATGAAAAAGCAACTGACAGTCCTCGCCATAATGGCAACGAGTCTCGTATGCTGCAAACAGCAGAAAAACGACGGTCCGGCATACCTGAACCCCGATGCGGCCCTCGAACAAAGGGTGGAAAGCGCGCTCAGTCTGATGACTTTGGAAGAGAAGGTAGCTATAATTCACGCGCAGAGCAAATTTTCCTCCGCCGGAGTTCCCCGCCTAGGCATACCGGAGCTGTGGTGCACGGACGGTCCCCACGGCATCAGGGCAGAGGTTCTGTGGGACGAATGGAGGCAGGCAGGATGGACCAATGACTCCATCATAGCCTTCCCCGCCCTCAGTGCCCTCGCAGCCACCTGGGACAAGGACATGTCGGCATTATACGGCAAGTCCATAGGAGAAGAGGCCCGCTACCGCGAAAAAGACGTACTGCTCGGGCCCGGCGTGAACATTTACAGGACGCCCCTCAACGGACGTAACTTCGAATATATGGGCGAGGATCCCTGCCTTGCAGGCAAAATGGTTGTGCCCTACATTCAGGAAGTCCAGAAAAACGGCGTTGCAACCTGCGTGAAGCACTACGCGCTCAACAATGAGGAAACCTACCGCCATACAACTGACGTGGACCTGGACGACAGGGCTCTATATGAGATATACCTGCCGGCTTTCAAGGCAGCCGTCCAGGAAGGAGGCAGTTGGACCATAATGTCCTCCTACAACAATTATCGCGGCCAGCACGTAAGCCACAACAAGCGCCTGCTCTGCGACATACTCAAAGGAGAATGGGGCTTTGACGGAGCCGTCATCAGCGACTGGGGCGGAGTCCACAACACGCTGGAAGCCATCCACAACGGAATGGACCTGGAGTTCGGCACCTGGACCGACGGTCTGACAATGGGCAAGACCAATGCATACAGCAGCTACTTCCTTGCAGACCCCTATCTCAAGCTTATCAAAGAAGGAAAGGTAGGCACAACAGAACTGGACGACAAATGCCGCCGCGTTTTGCGCACCATCTTCCGCACTGCAATGCGTCAGGACAAGCCCTACGGAGCAATCAATTCCGAAGCGCACTACGCAGCCGCCCGCACCATAGGAGCAAACGGCATAGTCCTGCTCAAGAATGAGGGCAATCTTCTCCCGGTGGCCGGCAATGTAAAGAAAATCGCCGTAATTGGAGAGAATGCCATAAAAATGATGACTGTAGGCGGAGGCTCTTCCTCTCTCAAATGCCAACACGAAATTCTGCTTCTGGACGGAATTCGGGAAAGAGCCGGAAAAGATATCGAAGTGGTTTATGAGCGCGGATATGTCGGTTCCGTCCTCAAGGAACAGGACGGGCTGACAGTGAAGAACATAGTGGAGGAACGGAGCTCGGAGCAGCTTGTGGAAGACGCCCTGGAGGCAGCCCGAAACGCAGATATAGTCATCTTCGTGGGAGGTTTGAACAAAGACCCTCATCAGGACAGCGAAGGCAGAGACCGCCTCGGTCTGGAATTGCCTTACGGGCAGGACGCCCTGATTGAAGCCATCTCTCAGGTCAACAAAAATATGGTTGTAGCCATTGTCAGCGGCAATGCCGTCGCCATGCCCTGGGTGGACAAAGTGCCGGCCATCGTTCAGACCTGGTACCTCGGCTCTGAGGCCGGACACTCATTTGCCGACGTCATATTCGGTGACGTTAACCCTTCAGGAAAGCTCCCTTTCACCTTCCCCAAAGTTCTCGCAGACAGCCCCGCCCACTTTGAAGGCAAGCCCTTCCCCAATCGCGGCAAGACATATTATGATGAGGGCATATTCGTAGGCTACCGCTGGTTCGAGCACAAAAACATCGAACCTCTGTTCGCATTCGGACACGGTTTGAGTTACACCACCTTCGAGTACAGCGACGCAAAAATCAGCAGACAGACAATCAGGCACGGCGGCAAATTGGAAGTCAGCGTAAAGGTGAAGAACACAGGCGACCGCGAGGGTGCCGAAATCGTTCAGCTCTACATCTCAGACAAAGAGAGCCGTCTTGAACGCCCTGAGAAGGAGCTCAAGGATTTTGCCAAAATCAGCCTCAAACCATCCGAGAGCAAGACCGTCAGATTCAGAATCACAGAGGATATGCTCAAATATTTTGACGACGCCGCTCACGAGTGGGTAGCTGAAGACGGCGACTTTGTGGCCCATATCGCCGCCGCATCCGACGATGTGAAAGCAAGCCTGGACTTCAAACTCCAATAGGCTTACCCATATTTGCTGAATTTGCAAAAAAAACGAATATGAAAGTGTGCATAGGTTTGTCGGGAGGCGTTGATTCCTCTGTTGCGGCCCTGCTGCTGAAGCAGGCGGGCTACGATGTGTTCGCCCTTTTTATGCAGAACTGGCACGACACCACAGGCACCCTGCATGGGGACTGCGAGTGGGAAGAGGACAGGGCTGTTGCCGAAATGGTGGCCCGCAAGATAGGCATCCCCTTCCATTTTGTGGATCTTAGCGGGCCCTACCGCCAAAGAGTCGTGGACTATATGTTCAGCGAATACGAAAAAGGGCGTACCCCCAACCCGGACGTGCTATGCAACAGAGAGATAAAGTTCGACGCCTTTCTCGAAGAAGCCGTCAAGCTAGGGGCGGATATGGTGGCAACGGGGCATTATTGCCGCAAGGAAGAGTTCACTGACCCACAGGGAAGGACTATCTTCCGCATACTCGCCGGCGACGACCCCAACAAGGACCAGAGTTACTTCCTTTGCCAGCTTTCACAGGAACAACTCTCAAAGGCCCTCTTCCCCATAGGGGAATTGCTGAAGCCCCAAGTCAGGAAAATAGCGCAGGAGGCTGGACTGCCCTCGGCCCAGAAAAAGGACAGCCAGGGGATATGCTTCGTAGGGAAAGTGGACCTACCCACCTTTCTCCAGCAGAAACTCAAGAGCGTCAAGGGGAACATAGTGGAAGTGTTTGACAGTTACTATGACAACAATGCCCACTATGCCTTCTGCCAAGGACTGCTCTCGGAAATTGACGCAGGCAAAGCTCTCGACGAAATAACAGACGAGGATTTGATGAAACTATCCACGCCCTTGGATTACAGTGACATAGTCTTTGAAACAGAAAGCTACCGCAGCGGCCGCAAGCACATACGGAAGACACGCTATAAGGCACACCCTTGGGCAAAGGTGGTGGGAGAGCACGACGGAGCCCAGTTCTATACCATAGGCCAGCGCAGGGGGCTCGCTGTCGGGGGCCACGCAGAATCAGTCTTTGTAATCAGCACCAACATCCCCTCCAACACCATATATGTGGGCGAAGGCCACAACCATAAAGGGCTCCAAAGGCGTTGTCTGCGTATAGCTCCCGAAGAAATCCATTGGATTCGAGAAGACCTGAAGATGGAAATCGGAGAGAAGAGGCCCTACCTCGTGCGCATACGCTATCGCCAGCCGCTCGAAAAGGCCACTCTCATTATGCGTGAGAATGGCCTTTACATACTGTTTGAGCAGCCTCAACGGGGTATCACTCCCGGCCAATTTGCCGTATGGTACACCGACGACCTCGAAATGCTAGGCAGCGGAGTAATCTAATCAATAGCCCTAGAACTTGAAACTGTCCTTAAGCGCGGTTGTCTTGTTGAATACAGCCTTCTCGGGCGTGCTGTCGGGGTCCTTGGCGAAGTAGCCCACCCTTTCGAACTGCACAGCTATGCCGGACTCATCCTCTAGCAGGGCGGGTTCCGCAAAACCTTCGCTTACAACGAGGCTCTCGGGATTGAGATAATCCTTGTAATCCTTGTCCTCGGGGATGCTGCCCATCTGAGCCTCGGTGAAGAGTTTGTCATACAGCCTCAACTCGACGGGTTTGGCGTGGGCGGCGCTTACCCAATGTATGGTGCCTTTGACCGAACGCCAACTACCTGACTTAGGATGTGTTTCAGGGTCGATGGTGCACTTGAGTTCAACCACCTTCCCGTTGCCGTCCTTTATTACCTCCTCGCACTTTACGATATAAGTATATTTCAGGCGGACCTCTCCTCCCGGTTTCAGACGGAAGAACTTCTTGGGAGCATCTTCCATAAAATCGGCGCGATCAATCAGCAGTTCTCCGGTAAAGGGAATCTTGCGCGAAGGGCCCTCGGGAGCCGCGGGATTGAGAGGAGCATCGAACCACTCCACCTTGCCGCTTTCCCAATTGGTAATGGTCAGTTTGATAGGGTCGTCGGACACCACCATATAACGGTTGCTGCGCTCGTTCAAATCCTGCCTTACACACCATTCAAGCAACTGAAGATCAATAAGCTGCTCGCGCTTGGCAACGCCTATTTTGTCGGCAAACATACGTATGCTCTCGGGGGTGTAGCCACGTCGGCGTATACCGCAGATTGTAGGCATGCGGGGGTCATCCCAACCGCTTACGAGGCCTTTCTGCACCAGTTCGAGCAGTTTGCGCTTGCTCATTACGGTGTAGGTCAGGTTCAGACGGGCGAACTCGTACTGGTGAGACGGGAAAATGCGCAATGTCTTAATGAACCAGTCATAGAGGGGACGGTGCACGTCGAACTCAAGAGTGCAGATGGAATGGGTGATGTTCTCGATGCTGTCGCACTGCCCGTGAGTATAGTCGTACATAGGATAAATGCACCATTTGTCTCCTGTACGGTGGTGGGAGGTGTGCAGGATGCGGTACATTATGGGGTCGCGGAACATCATATTGGGATGCGCCATATCTATCTTGGCACGGAGCACCTTCTCGCCGTCGGCAAACTTGCCCTCACGCATCTGGCGGAACAGAGTCAGGTTCTCCTCGACGCTGCGATTGCGCCAAGGGCTGTCGGTGCCGGGGGTCTGTACCGTCCCCCTGTTCTGGCGTATCTCCTCCTGAGTCTGGTCATCCACGTAGGCAAGACCTTCCTTAATCATCTGCTCGGCCCACTGATAGAGCTGTTCGAAATAGTCGGAAGCGTAGCGTTCCTTGTCCCAATCGAAACCAAGCCAGTGTATATCCTCCTTTATGGAATCCACATACTCGGTATCCTCCTTTACGGGGTTGGTGTCATCGAAGCGGAGATTGGTGACTCCTCCGTATTTCTGCGCCAAACCGAAATTAAGGCAGATGCTCTTTGCGTGACCTATATGCAGGTAGCCGTTGGGCTCGGGAGGGAAACGGGTCACTATGCTCTTATACTTGCCCTCCGCAAGGTCCTTCTCAATTATTTCCTCAATGAAATTGAGTTTCTTTTCTTCAACATTGTTCGCTGTTGCTTCCATCTGTATAACTCTTTTTGGAATGAAGCCGCAAATTTACTTAAAAAGCTTGAGTTCACCAACATAAATTCCCCAACAGAAGTCGGTTGCAATTATAATGTCCCCGCCATCCGCCCCCTTGACAAGAGTAGGCTCCTGCAAATCCGTGTGGGTATGTCCCCCTATAATGATATCCACTCCCTTCAAGGAGGGTGCTATCTGCAAATCTCCTGCGGGTTCTCCGACCTTGGCCGTATAACCGCAATGGGACAGGACTATGACAAGGTCACAACCCTTACGCCTCAACTGAGCAGCGGCCGAATTTATACTTTCCACGGGGTCAAGGTAATGCAGCCTTGATGCTATTGAAGACTCCACTGCTGCCGTAACATCCACAAGAACGCCAGTAATGCCTATCTTCAGTCCTCCCCTGCGTATGATGGTATAGGGCCTCAACAATTTGTCGAGCCGGGGATTATCCACCTTGTAATTGCACAACACTACGGGGAAACGAGCCTTTTTCAGCAGGTCGGGCAGGGCATCAATGCCATTGTCCCACTCGTGATTGCCCACCGTAACCGCATCATAGCCCAGAACATTAAGGCCTTCCACCTCGGGTCTGCCCCCGAATACACTGAAATAGGTAGTTCCCTGACAGAAGTCTCCGGCATCCAGCACAAGCACGTTTCTGCGTCCGTCAGCAAGCCTCACGCTGTCGATGAAAGCGGCCCTCTCCGCCAGCCCCGCCATTCCGGCATATTTGCCGGCTTTGATGGCCTTTATATGAGAATGGGTGTCATTGGTATGGAGTATGGTAAGACGACCCTTGCGGGAGAGTTCCTCGGGAATACGCTGAAGGGGACCGCGCGAAGAAGACGCTGAGGGCGCCGGAGCATCCAGAACCGTAATCCTGCCGTCGCAACTTGCGCTGATGGGCTCACCCTTCGAGGAAAGTTCCTCCAGATGATTCATCACCGCCGTGAACTGGTCCACCTGAGTGACAGTCACGCTCACGGCATCCCTTTCAAGATAAAAACCATCGCCTCCCCTAAGCAGGAAATTAATCGTGGCAATATTGTATATCCCGGAGGGGTCAATGGGCTGTCCCCCCACCTCAACTTTTTTCAGTCCGGAGGCATCCGCTTCTATATGAACTCCACCCACAATCTGCCATTGGCTGGAGGCCATCCACCTGAAAAGCTCCTCCAACTTGTCTCCCCTCATCCGCACAAGTGTGATGTAATTCTTAAAAGGGAACATACTGCGGATGTCGTCCACTGTGACCTCGCCCTTGGGCATTGCCACCCTGACGCCCCCAAAATTGGCTAAGGAAAGATCTACCTTCTGCCCGGTGATGCGCTCGCATTGGGACATCAACAAGTCGGCATACCAGTTGCTCAACGGGCTCTCGGGAGCATGGCTGCGCATAGCCTCGGGACTGTAACACACCACTCTTGCATACTCCGCCATACCCTCCTCGCAGGAGTCTATAATCTTTTGAACCTTTCTGCCACCGGGGCTGAGGCCCTCAATGGTGCGGTGACCGTCCATAAGAAAGCGTCCCCAAGCATAATTCAGGGGCTTACGTTCAGCAGAAGCAGGACCTTCCACTCCACAAAGCAGCAGCGCTGCAAGCAGGAAGGTCCCAAGTGCATATCTTACTTTTGTTTCAGCCATTTCCACAAATCTTTGAAACCCGCCTTCTTTCCGGAGGTCAATATACCCACCCTATAGATTTTTGCAGAGAGCCAGGCCATCACCACGAAGGTGGCGACAAGCAGGGCGATGGAAAGCGCAAGCTGCCAGGCAGGCACGCCGAAGGGTATGCGCGAGAGCATTACTATGGGCGAGGTGAAAGGTATCATTGAGCCCCAGACTGCAATGGCGCTGTCGGGAGCATTCCATGACATTATCGCTATAAAATAACCCAGCATCAGAGGCACGGTGAGGGGAATCTGGAGCTGGTTGCTGTCATCCACGTTGTCCACGGCTGAGCCTATGGCGGCAAACATCGACGCATAGAGCAGATAGCCGAAGATGAAGAAGATGAAGAAACTGCCCAGAAGCAGGGGTATGTTCAGGCCGGAGATGGTCTGGAGCATGTCCCTGAGGGCCTCATTCTCTACAACTGCCTGAGCCATTGCATTCTGCGCGTCGGCAGTGCCGGCAGACTGAAGGTCGGCAGTATCGGCTGACAGGAGGTCTGCTCCAGTGCCGGCAGACTGAAGGTCGGCTGCGGCGGCAGACTGAAGGTCAACCCCGGGAATGGCGGCCGCGCCCGATGCCTGCTCGACAAGGGTCCGGGCATCCACTCCGGAGATAGCCTCCTTGCCCACAATGCCGAACACAGCAGAAACCAGCACGGCTGTCAGCACTATCCACAGTATGAACTGAGTAAGGGCAACCAGAGCCACGCCTATCACTTTGCCGAACATCAGGGACACGGCGTCCACCGAACTGAGCAGCACCTCCACCACCTTGCTCTGCTTTTCCTCAATGACACTTGACATCACAGTTGCGGAGAACATAGACACAAAAATGAAAATGATGATGCCAAGGCCGAAACTTATCATCATATATACGTGAGAATCAGCAACTTTGTCCTCCCCGTTCTCATCCAGAGTATAGGACTTCACGGTAATGTCGGGACGCACCTCTTCCATTATGTCCTTCAAACCGGCTATGTTGTAGAGGGAAATGCGATAATCACGCACAATGTCCTCGACCTTCGATTCCATGTTCTCGACCACGGACATACCGAGAGGTTTCTTGCTGTAGGTGCACACGCTTACGTTGTTGGTACTATCCAGCGGGCTGACGTGAAGTATGGCCGCATATTCCACATTGTCAAACCCCGCCTTGAGGCTATCCAGACCATTGGCCGTGCAGTCTATGAAGTGCACTGCAGAGTCCGACTTGATGGAAGAGGCCACAATGCCCGAGTCATCCACCAGCGCAATGCTCTTGACCTCATCCTTGTTGAACAGCATAATAAGGGCCGGAATGCAGCACATCGCGGCGAAGAGCACCGGCACAAGGAAGGTTGTCACGAGGAAGGACTTCTTCTTAACTCTGGTAAGATACTCCTTGGAGATTACCACCGAAATTTTCTTGAAATTCATATACTATTCTCCTTCTGTAACCAATTTGATGAAAATGTCGTTCATAGTGGGCAGAACCTCGCGGAAAGAGCGTATCTGCACACCCCTGTCAATATAGGAAGCCAGAATGGAGTTGGTGCTGACACCTTCGGAAAGCTCCACAAGCTCGGTGTAGGACACACCCGCGGCATCCTCATAGACCACCTCGGCCTTGCTCTGGCCATAACGGCGTCGTATATCCTCCACGGGACCGCTGACCACAAGGCGGGACTTGTCAATCAGGGCTATGCTGTCGCAAAGAGCCTCCACGGACTCCATATTGTGGGTGGAGAGTATGATGGTTGCGCCGCGATCCTTCATTGCAAGTATTTCCTCCCGAATCAACTGGGCATTCACGGGGTCGAAACCGGAGAAGGGCTCATCCAATATCATCAGGTCGGGCTGGTGCACCACCGTAGTGATGAACTGCACCTTCTGGGCCATTCCTTTGGACAATTCCTCCACCTTCTTGTCCCACCATGACTGTATTCCGAACTTCTTGAACCACTTCATCAGTTCCTTACGGGCCTGTGCCGTGTCCATACCCTTGAGACGGGCGAAATACATAGCCTGGTCGCTGACCTTCATCTTACGGTACAACCCCCTCTCCTCGGGAAGATAACCTATCTTGAGCACGTCTTCCTCGGTAATGGGCCTGCCGTTGAAATACACCTCTCCGGCGCTGGGCATTATGATGCGGTTGATTATGCGTATGAGAGTGGTCTTTCCGGCGCCGTTCGGACCCAGCAGACCAAATATGCAACCCTTAGGTATTTCCAGATTGATATCCTTGACAGCCTGCTTGCTGCCATAGGATTTGCTGAGATTTTCTATTCTGATTATTGACATTTATTGAGATGTTTGGAAGTTCGATTTATAGGGATAAAAGTTTGGTTACAAGTTCGACAAGCAGCTCTCCCGGGGACGCTTCACCCGTATTGCCGCCCTTGCCCTTGAAGTCGTAATCGCGTATGAGTTTTATGGCAAGTCTGCACTTCTGATAAGGATAGTTGCGCACCGCGGTTTCATATTCCTTGAAAAAATACGGATTGCCCAGAATTTTTGTTTTTTCAGCAACATCGGGATGGGGGTTGGACATAAGCAGAGCCTCGTAGGAGAGTATTCTGTTGAAATGCAGGAAAAGGGCGGCCGTGGCCTTGGGCATTGCAAATCTGGCAGCTCCCCCTATGTAGGCAGCCGTGCGCAGGGCCCTGTCAGCCTGACGGTAGGAGAGCTGGCGGGTCAGTTCGAAAACACTGAATTCCCTGGAAACGCCCACATTGGCCTCGATATCCTGAATATGCACCTGCGATGCACCGGAGGGCAGGTTTTTCATCATTTTATCTGTCTCGGTAGCCACTTTGCAAAGATCCGTACCGACATATTCGGCCAGCAGGGCGGCAGCTTCATAATCTATGGCAAGGCCTCTGGAACTGAAATATTTCTGTATCCAGGCCGGCATTTCATAATCCCTGACAGGATTGGATTCAAGCACACAGCCGTTTTTCTGGACACTCTTATATAGGGCACTGCGCTTGTCCACCTTGCCTCTGTACACTAGCACCAGCACTGTCGTATCCATAGGATTTTCGGTATATACACTGAGGCCTTCCAGACGATCCACCATCTGGGCCTCGCGTATGACCACGAGTTGGCGCTCGGCAAACATAGGATAACGGCGGGCATTGGACACTATATCCTCCACGCTCACGTCCGCTCCATAGGCTATGAGCTGATTGAAGTCTCTCTGATTTTCCTCAAGGGCATTTTCCTCTATATGATGGGCAACCATATCCACATAAAAGGGCTCCTCGCCCATCAGAAGATACACCGGAGCAAAAACCCCCTTTGAGACTTCTCCCTTAATGATTTCCGCTGTTTCTGCCGTAGATACTGATGCTTTAGCCATTGTTCCTTTCCTTCTTTGCTGCCCTGGGATGGGCCATTATATATACTCCCTTCAACTGCTTTATGCTGCTGTGGGTATAAATCTGTGTAGCGGCGAGGTTGGAATGTCCCAGCACTTCCTTGATGGAATTCAGGTCGGCCCCGTTCTCCATCAGTGAAGTGGCGAAGCTGTGTCTGAGAACGTGAGGGGATTTCCTGCCCTCAAAGCCGCTCGGCTGCGCGCTCAATTCTGACTTGACAGCCTTGTCCACGCGGGATGGATACAAAGGGCCTCCTGCCCACGTGACAAGCAGGGGGACATCAGTCCTGTCTGTCCTGTCCACAAGTGCCTCCACAGCCTGTAAATATAAGGATAATTCTTGAATAAGCGGGTCCACAAGGGGCACCTCGCGCATTTTGTTACCCTTACCGCGCACCCTCAGCACCTTTCTTGAGATGTCCAAATCGGAGCGGCGCAGGCCTATAAGTTCTCCCCTGCGTATGCCGCTGCAATACAACAGGCTGACTATCATGCGGTCCAGACAAAGCCTATAGGTATCCTTCCTCTCCTGAAGGGTTGCCATACGAAGTTCGAAGTCCCGGCGGGAGAGGGCGTTTTCCTGTTCCAGATAAGCCTCCATTGAAGAACTCTTGTAAAAAGAAGGCAGTCTGGAGGGTTGTTTGGGGCGTTTCACAAGATGCACCGGGTTTGTCTGCAGAAGGTCCTGACGAAGCAGCCATTTGCACCAGGAACTCAACACGCTCAAATACAGGTTAACCGAACGGGAGGCCATACGGCGCATATCCATCAATTCAATTTGGTAGGCGCGGATGCCGGCCGAAGTCAGACAAGAGAGGATGAATTCATCGGCGTAATCCGCCATAGGCAGGATGTCATCGGAGGAAGCGGAGTGAAGAAAATCCTCGAGCACATGGGCATAGGCACCGCAAGTCTTGTCCGAGTAGCGGCGCTGGGTGCCTATATAGGCAAGGTATTTCTCCGCAAGGTTTATCATATTGATGGCGAAGGTTAGCAAGTGTTGTGATTACGACTACTTTACCGGATGAAGTCCGCGTTCTGCCGCAAGGCTTCGCAGAAGGGCATCGGCCGCCTCGAAGTTATTCTCGCACTCACTGTTCATTATGGCCTCCTTTATGGCCTCTTTCAATTCCCCAAGTATGTGGCTTGGAGGAATGCCGTAAAGTTCCATAATGTAGTCTCCGTTTATGGGGTTCTTCCAGTTGCGTATGGCATCCTTTTCCTCAACCTCCTTGATTTTGCCCATAACGAGGTCAAAATTGGATTTGAGCACCTCCACCTTCTGTTCATTCTTGGAAGTGATGTCTGCCTTGCACAGCAGCATCAAATCCTCTATGTCATTTCCCGCATCAAAGAGCAGCCTCCGCACTGCTGAATCCGTAACCTCCTCGGTTACAAGTGATTGTGGCCGCAAATGCAGGGACACCAGCTTCTGGACATACTTCATTTTCTCGTTCAGAGGCAACTTAAGCCTCTGGAAAATCTTCGGGACCATCTTGCCTCCCACCACATCGTGCCCGTAGAAGGTCCAGCCGACCACAGGGTCGAAACGCTTGGACACCGGCTTGCCTATATCGTGCAGAAGGCCCGCCCACCTGAGCCAGACGTTGGGCGAGGTCCGCACCGTCTCCTTCACCTCATTTCCATCCATTTCATAGTCCTTCAACTCACCCCGGGCTATGGCAGCGACCTCAGCCTCCGCAAGATTGTCCACCACCTGAAGGGTGTGGGCAAAATTCTCCTTGTGGGCACGTCCCTCCACCATCTGCACACCTTTGAGCTTAAGCAGTTCGGGTAGAATGTACGGCAGCATTCCGGCCTTGTCCATAAGGTCGAAGCCCATTGAAGGATGGTCACATACGAGGATCTTGTTGAGTTCCTCCACTATGCGTTCCTTAGTTAGTATTTCCAGACGCGGAGCATTTCTCTTTATCGAAGCAAAGCACTCCGGAGTAATGTTGAAATATTTTTCCCAGGAAGAAAGCTTGGTGGCAAAGCGGACAGCCCTGAGCATACGCAGAGGGTCGTCATCAAATGTCTTGTCGGGGTCGGCGGGAGTGCGGATTATGCCCTTGTCAAGGTCGCTGACACCTCCGAAGGGATCCACAAGACGGCCGAAATCATCTTTGTCGAGGGAAAGGGCAAGGGCATTGATGGTGAAATCCCGGCGCAACTGGTCATCCTGAAGGGTGCCGTTCTCCACCACAGGATTGCGGGAGCCTCTGTTGTAGGACTCCTTTCTTGCGCCGACGAACTCAACTTCCACTCCGTGGTAGCGCAGCATTGCAGTACCATAATTCTCAAACACACTCACCCGCGAATGTACCCTGCTGCCAACGGCCCGGGCAAAGGCAGTGCCGCTTCCCTCCACCACTATGTCTATATCCTTGGACAGGCGCGACAGAAGACAATCACGCACATATCCCCCTATAACAAAAGCTCTTACGCCCAGCTCCCCAGCAACGTCCGACACTATCCTGAAGATGGGGTTCTTCAGGAACTCGGGGTAAAATACCTTATTTTCCAAGCATCTTCTCATAATCCGGCAATTCCGTTTGAATTTTAAATCCCAAATCTTCTCTCCTGAACACGAAGGTTGACTTTCCATTGGTCAATATCAGCCACTTTAGTCCCCCGAGAGCCAAGTCATAGCACCTCGCCTGTTCCAGCACAGCAGGGCTCAAGTTTACCTCCGGCCTCTTGCATTCCACCACCGCAAGAGGAGTACCCTGCCTGTCCCATATCAGTATATCCGCCCTGAAAGACTTCTCTCCCAACTTGAAGGAAACCTCCGAGCGCATCCTTTCCACCGGCACCCTGCACTGCTTTTCAAGCACTGAGATAAACCACTGGCGCACAAGTTCTTCTGGAGTCGCGCTCACACGGGCATGGCGCAATTTGTCATAAATCAGTTCCATTCTGCTGGCGTTTTGCTGCCTTTTGTCTGTCAAGAGCCTCCTGGTAGGCGGCAGCCCTGACATTATGCTCGGCCAAAGTAGTTGAGAAAACATTGGTGCCGTTCAGGGAAGCATCCGCGCAGAAATAAAGGTAAGGTGTTGCATCTGGATGCAGCACAGCTTCAAGGTGCTGCTTCGAAGGCAGGCATATGGGCGAAGGAGGCAAACCCTTGAACAGATAAGTATTGTAGGGCGAGGGAGTTTTCAAATGGGAGTACAGCACCCTGACAATTTTGTAGTCATAAATATATCTTATTGTAGGACAAGCCTGAAGGGGCATTCCAATCCGCAGTCTTGTAAGGTACACGCTAGCTATCTTGGGAAACTCCTCCGGACGGTTGCTCTCCTCGGCTATAATGGAAGCCAGAATGCTCACCTGCTCGGGCGTAAGAGAGTGTTTGGCTGCTAGAGCGACCCTCTCCGGAGTCCACCAGGCATCGCGGGCCAACTTCAGACGGTGCAGCACCTTCTGCATATCCTCAGCCCAATACACTTCGTAGGTATCGGGTATTATCATCTCGAAAAGTTTCTCGGGACTTGTGCCGAAATTGGCAAGTATCTTCCTGTCAGTGAGCGTCTTCATCACCGTAGCAGAATCCATCATCATCTGGGAGGCGACTTTTGATGCCAAGGTCTCAAGATTGCGTATCTGACCGCTTATTACCAGTTTGGTGGGGTTCTGCCAACCTCTTGTAACACAGCGGGACAGATATTTGGCCGAAGTGGATTTGGTGATGCGGTACAAACCGGGCTTGAAACGGGTGCTGACAGAATCTCCGCTCATCACTCTCTCCAGAGAAGCCGGATGTCGGGGCTCCAGCGCCAACAAATCACTCATAAAGTCATCGTAGGTTGTCTCTGGGCGGACATAAACTATACCGGGTTTGGAGAATGCGGGCAACTTGCTGTCTATCAACCACAAGGAAAAGTTGTACACGCAATAGCCCACAAAGATGGCCGACAGAGTCAGGACTGCCGCCGCGAGCTTCTTGCGCAGGGTCCAAGTCCCGAGTCCCCTTCCGGGTTTGCGACCCTTGCCGACGAGCCCCTTGCCATGGCCGCCCTTGCCGGGTTTACCGGCCTTGCCGACGAGTCCCCTGCCATTGCCGCCCTTGCCGGGTTT
>JAEDMF010000152.1 GCA_016303175.1 Bacteroidales bacterium | reverse complement strand
CCCTGCACAGACACTCTTTTACCTTTGTAATACCCCGTGTACCCAAGCATCCCGCGAACCTGATTGTAAAGGAAGGATTGCTCCAGATAATTGTCGCATATATACTTGGAACGATAAGGGTCACCGGACATTATCACCGTTTCGGCTATCTGCCCATATTCGGCCTCATTGTGAACTGTTGCCATATCAAATTTCTTAAACACACAAATATACTTAAAATGGCCGAAAATCCATATCTTTGCACTCATGCGCACGAAATTTCCATACATTGTTTTAGCACTGCTGATAGTCGGCATATGGGGCGTCACCTTCATATCCACCAAAGTGCTCCTAGCAGAAGGGCTCAGTCCGGAAGCAATATTCTTTTTGAGGTTTGCCATTGCCTACTGCGGAATAGCCCTGTTCAGTCTGCTCAGTGGAAAGGGATACAAAATGTGGTCTGACAGCGTTCAGGACGAATTGTACCTCTGTCTGCTCGGAATCGCCGGAGGCTCGCTATATTTCTATTCAGAGAACAAGGCTCTTGCCTACACCCAAGCCTGCGACGTGTCCTTCATAGTGTGCACCTCACCCCTGCTTATGGTACTGCTCGCCTTCTTACTGCGCGCCGTCCTGCCGGGAAAGTATGCAGCAAAGGTGGAGAAAGTGAACGTCACCCCGAAATTAGTGCTGGGCACAGTGCTGGCAATAGTGGGAACTGCCGTGGTTTTGTTCGACGGAGCGCGATTCGCCGTATCCGAGAAGGCCCTGCTCGGGGACATCCTGGCCCTGGTCGCCTCCCTGACTTGGGCAATCTACAGCATCTACGTGGGCAATATGACAAAGAAATACGGACCCCTGTTCACGACAAGGAAGGTTTTCTTCTACGGCTTGCTTACGATAGTGCCCTTTACAATCCACAATTTCCCCTCCACGGAAATCCTCTTCAAGCCCGCTGTCCTCTACAACATCCTCTTCCTCGGACTGGTAGCCTCGCTGGCCTGCTACGCCTTATGGAACGTAGTCCTTGTGAGGCTGGGTGGGGTGACGGCCACCAACCTGATATATCTCAACCCCTTCTTCACCCTTGTGGCGGCAGTGACCGTGCTAGGGGAGAAACTCACTCCCACGGCAGCCATAGGCTCGGCAATTCTTGTCATCGGCGTAATTCTGGCAACATACAAGCACAGCAATCATTGTAAGCACAGCAATCATAAAGATATACAGAAATGAAACTCATCCCCAGTTTTACCATAGACCACACCAAACTCAAACCCGGCATCTACCTCTCCCGGCAGGACGAGGTGGGCGGAGAGAAAGTGACCACCTACGACATACGTATGATAGCTCCCAACAGGGAACCCGGTCTGAGCCAGGGTGCAATACATACCATAGAGCATCTCGTAGCCACCTACCTCCGCAATGACCCGGAGTGGGGCGGGCGGATAATCTATTGGGGTCCTATGGGATGTCTCACAGGCAACTACTTGATTCTCAAAGGAGAATGGCCCTTCGAAGAGTTGCGCCAGCTGATGATACGAGCCTTCAGGAGCGTAGTGGAATTCGAGGGAGAAGTGCCCGGCACAACCAGTGAAACCTGCGGAAACTGCCGCCTTCACGACCTCCCGATGGCAAAATATGAAGCCGCCCGTTATGTGGAGCGGCTTGAAAAGGAATTCTGCTGCGAATATCCCGAATAAAGGCCTACTGCAACTTCAAATCTCCCGGTTTTATCCAGCCTTTCTTGCGGAAAACCCAGCCAATCAGGCCACAAATCACGGCGGGCAGCACTATGCTCACAAGAGCAAGCCCTATCCAATCCAGCACGGAAGGAGCAAGAGCAGAGGCACCGTGGGCCAGAGCCGCTTCAGAAGGCTCAACCCAACCCGTCCACACACCGATGGGACCGCACAGGCCGCAGGTGCCCATACCAGAGTTCACCGCTGCCCCGTTCATCTGAAGTCGGAAAATGCAGGTAGCCACAGGGCCGGTCAAGGCGCTCGTAATGATGGCCGGCAGCCAAACCAGCGGCTTGCGTATGATATTGCCCATCTGGAGCATACTGGTACCGAGGCCCTGACTTACGACGCCTCCCCATTTGTTATCCTTGAAACTGAGTACGGCAAAGCCCACCATCTGGGCGCAGCAACCCGCCAGGGCAGCCCCTCCGGCAAGCCCGGTAAGCCCAAGGCCCGCACAGATGGCAGCAGAAGAAATCGGCAGGGTGAGGGCCATCCCGACCACCACGGAAACGATGATACCCATCAGCAGAGGGTGAAGTTCAGTGGCCCACATTATGAGCCGTCCCACCCAGGCTGCGCCCTCGCCTATGGGGGCAGCGATCAGCCATGCAAGCAAGGATCCGACCAGCAGGGTGACAGCCGGAGTAACGAGAATGTCTATCTTGGTCTTCCCGCTCACAAGGGAGCCGGCCTCAGCGGCAAGCACAGCCACCACATAAACGGCAAAAGGCCCCCCGGCTCCTCCGAGCACATTGGTCATATACCCCACAGGAACGAGAGAAAACAGTGCCATTGCAGGCGCCTTGAGCGCATAACCTATGGCCACCGCCATAGCAGGCCCCACCATTGCGCAGGCAATGCCGCCTATGGTGTAAGCCTTGCCTGCGACCGTGCATACGGGCGAGGTCAGGAAACTTATGCCGAACTGCTGGCCAAGAGTATTCAATATGGTGCCGACGAGCAAGGTGCAGAAGAGACCCTGCGCCATTGCCGACATAGCGTCGATGCCATACCTTTTAAGATATTTGTTCATCAAAGAAGGGAGAATGCACCTTATTTGCGGCCAAGACCGTTCTCCTGGATGAAGGCTTCGAGAGCGGCGCCGCCGTCAATGCTGCGTACGCAATCGGTCAGAATGCTCACCTTCTGAGCAGGCACTACCTTCAATATGTTGGCCGTGCTCTCCTTAACGCAATAATCACCGGCAATGCCGCAGACATCCACGCTCTCGCAGTTCTCCAGCCAAAGTTTGGCATCAGCAGCGGAGCTGAACTCCTCGAACGCGCCATACTGCTCCTTATCGGCCTCGGTGCCCTTGAGGAAGATGCAGGTCTTCTGGTCCCTCAGGATGGGGCTGAAGCAGTCCGGCAGGCCTGCGCCCTGGGTGAAAGCTACGCAGTGTGAAGGCCAGATGCCCCCCTGAGCAGCATAGGAGCAATGGTTGGCGGGATGCCAGTCAAGAGTGAATATGACAGCGTCGTAATCAGGAGCAATGGCTGCAATCTTCTCGGGAAGAACTTCGCTTCCGCCCACATACAGGGCGCCCGAAGGGTCAAAGAAGTCTCTCTGCACATCCACTACTACAAGTACTTTTGCAGGATTTTCAGTATTGGAAGCGCTCTGGCAAGAGCTCATGGCAGCCACAGCGACAGCTGCGCAACAAATAACAGAATTTTTCATACTATCTTAATCAAGTTTCGGAAGTTCAAAAACGGCCTCAAATTTAACACTTTTTGTCGGAATAACAGACCCGACAAGACCAGATTGCTACAGAATCCCCCTCTCTTCCAAGGCCCTTCTGTACTGCGAGGCATTCTCAAACACAACGCCTTCTATGCCCACCTTACGCGCTCCTTCAATGTTTTCGGCCTTGTCATCCGTAAAGAAACATTCCTCAGCCTTGAGAGAAAACTTTTCACACAGTCTCTCGTACACCTCGGGATAGGGTTTTACCAGATGTTCCTCACAGGAGATAAGTTTGCCGTCCAGCAGGGCGAAAATTTCTGGGTAATTGGCCATAGTTTCATATACCTTCACTGACCAGTTGGTTAGGCCATAGAGTTTGTATCCGCGTGCTTTGAGTTCAAGCAGAAGGTCACGCATCCCCGGCATCTCGCCCGTCATGAACTCCTGATACCTGCGGTCATACATATCCACCTGGGCAGAATATTTCGGGCAGGCCTTCTTCATGTCATCGAGCAGTTCGTCCCA
>JAEDMF010000151.1 GCA_016303175.1 Bacteroidales bacterium | reverse complement strand
AAGAAATGAAAAAACTTTATTCTTCAATCATTGCGGCAGTTGCTGTGCTGCTGCTTTGCTCCTGCGGTTCGGACAGGACCAAGGTGCTCAAAGTTTACAACTGGTCCAGCTACATTGCAGACGGTGTAATCGATGATTTCAAGGACTGGTACAAGGACGTTACCGGTGAAGATATCGAGGTGGTATATCAGACCTTTGACATCAACGAGACCATGCTCTCGAAGATAGAGAAGGGTCACGAAGATTTTGACGTGGTATGCCCTTCGGACTACATCATCGAACGTATGCTCAATTCCGGGATGCTGCTTCCCCTCGACTTGAGCGTCATACCCGATTCGCTGAACTATATCAATAACAACCGCTCGCCCTACATCACCAGGATGTTCCGCGGCATCAATCCCGACATTGATGCCAATGATTATTCCGTGGCTTATATGTGGGGAACCACAGGCATCATCTACAACAGCGACAAGGTGACCGAAGAGGAGGCCTCTACCTGGGAAGTGCTCCGCAATCCCAAATTTGCAGGCAAAATTCTCATCAAAGATGCGCCCCGCGACGTATATTCACCCGTACTGATTCTTCTGCGTCAGGAAGAAATAAAGAGCGGGAAGGTGACTATAGAGGAGCTGATGCGCGATTCCTCCGACAGTTCTCTTGCAGACGTGGAGGCCTTTATGAAACAGGTAAAGGAAGGCGTTTGCGGCTGGGAAGCCGATTTCGGCAAAGATCAGATGACCCAGGACAGGGCATACGTCTCCCTGAACTGGAGCGGAGACGGCGTATGGGCCATCGAAGAAGCGGCTGAAGTGGGCCTCAACCTCGCCTATACCATTCCCAAGGAGGGCAGTACGGTATGGTTCGACGGCTGGGTTATTCCCAAATATGCACAAAATACCAAGGCGGCAACCCTCTTCATCAACTTCATGTGCCGTCCCGACATTGCTATACGCAATATGGAAGAGACTGGCTATGTATCGGCAAACGGCGATATGAGCGTGCTGGAGTCCCAGATTGACGAGGAGTGCGACCCTATCGACATAAGTTACTTCTTCCCCGGACAAACTGCGGTAAGGGTGGACCCTGCCCTGTATCCTTCAAAGGAAATGATAGATATCTGCGGTCTGGAACATGACTGGGGAGAGGACACCGACAAACTCATAGCAATGTGGGGCCGTATCAAGGGCCAGAATGCCGACCACACTACAGTCATAGTCATTGCCATCGCGGCTGTAGCTGCACTCTGCGGCATATTCGTCTCACTCAAGCGCAAGAAAGCACGCAGCAGCAAGCGCAGAAAATAAATCCGTTGCCGTCAAGGTCTATTTCTTGGTAATAACCGTAAGGCCGTCGCGTATGGGCAGAATGAATGCTTCCACGCGGCGGTCTTTGCATACCATATCGTTGAAACGGCGGATTTCGCCGGTTTGGGC
Organism: Bacteroidales bacterium; assembly: GCA_016303175.1. Lineage (GTDB taxonomy): Bacteria > Bacteroidota > Bacteroidia > Bacteroidales > UBA932 > Cryptobacteroides. The sequence continues at coordinate 2,522 of JAEDMF010000151.1, read as the reverse complement.
ATCGTGGCAGAGTTCGTCAAACACTTTGCCGTCCCAAAGGGTATTGTCGGCAAGGATTACAGCTCCGGGGCGCATAAGCGGAAGCAGGGCCTCGAAATAAGCGCAGTACTCCCTCTTGTCGGCATCTATGTAGGCAAGGTCGTAAGGTTGGAATGTCGCGGAAAGCGCCGCAAGCGTATCGAGGGCATTTCCGAAATGGACGCTCACCTTGTCCTCCACCGAGGCTCTCTCAAGAGCTCCCCTTATTATATCCTCCAACTCGTCGTTGCGTTCCAGAGTGTCCAAATGACCTTCCGGAGGCAGTCCGAGAGCTATGCTGACGCTGGCATAGCCGGTGAAAGTTCCCAATTCTATCGCGCGACGCACGCCCATGGCTCGGGTCAACATAGTCAGAAAGGCTCCCTGAGGCTCTCCGGACAGCATACGGATGTGATTGGTACGCAGAAAGGTCTGCCGGCGTATCCATTCGAACACTTCCGGCCTTGCGCTACTGTGCTGAGCGATATAATTATATAAAACGGCTTCTTCCATTCAATAACTTAATAATATATCAGTGAGGAGAGCCGCCCGGGATCAAATATTCTGTTGGCAAGGGCCTGAAGCCTGCCGGCTGTGACCGCGAGTACCTTGGCCTCCACCTCCTCGTCAGAAGCTATGCGACCGAAACTCAGCATACTTTTCCCCATAGACAGGCACTGGGCCTCTCCGCTTTCCATTCCTATACTATTCTGGCCCAGAATCTGGCGTTTTGCAGCCTTGAGACGCGATTCTGACAGAGGCTTTTCGCGCAGCAGGGCAAGCTCCTTGTGTATAGCCTTAAGGCATTTGTCGAGGTTGGACTTGTCGCAACCGAAGATTATTGCGGCTATGCCGCTGTCACAATATGGGGTGTAGGAGCATTCAATGTTGTAAACCCAGCCGTTCTTCTCGCGCAGACGGGACCCCAGTATGCTGTTCATTGCGGGACCTCCGAGAAGATTGCAGAGCAGTATGGCTGCAATGCGGTCGTCTTCTTCGGCAAGGGAGGGAGCCATACCACCCAGCACGCAGTTCACTTGATAATTATGTTTGTCAACGGTCTCATTGAAGACAGGGGCAGCAGGGATGGAGGAGGCAGAAACGACAGGGGCAGCAGGGGTGACAGCAAGGGCAGAGGCGACAGGAGTGGAGACTGAAACAGAAGCAGCAGGGGTGAAGGCTGACACAGGGGCTCCCTCGCTGCGGGCCTTCTCAAGTGGATGATAGCGGCGCTCCACCCTCTTCACCAGGGAGCGCATATAAGCCTCTTCATACGGAGACACTACGCTCAGGCACATCCTCTCCGGAAGGAAGGTCTCTGCCACATAAGCGCTCATCTGGGCCGCGCTGATTTTGCGCACGGATGCCGCAGTGCCGAGTATGGGCCGCTCCAAAGGGGTGGCAGCAAAAAGCTTTTCCTCAAATTTGTCATACACAGCCTCCGAGGGAATATCCTTACAGGAAGCAATCTCGTCAAGCACGACCGTCTTTTCCTTTTCTATTTCAGCAGGAGGGAATGCAGGTTCAAAGGCCAAATCGAGCAGCAGGTCAAGCGCTTTGGCAAGGTCTTTTTTGAGGACGGTCGCATGCAGGACAATCTCCTCCTTCGTTGTGTAGGCATTGAGTTCCCCGCCGAGCGATTCCAAAGCCCCATTTATAACCGCAGAACTGCGCCGACGCGTCCCCTTGAACAGACAATGTTCTACAAAATGGGCCGTTCCGGAATGGAAACGGCCTTCATAACGGGTGCCGGCCTTGATGGAAAGCGAGCAATATGCCACCGCACTTCCGCTGCGCTTGAATGCACAGCTGATGCCTCCTTCTGTCACTCCTGTAAGCATAGTATTCTTATGAGGCGGCCTTCTCCGCTCTATTTCTTTCTTGCCTTCCTTGAGAAAGCCACGAGATCTGCCTCAATAAAACCCTTGGGCTTACGCAGGGATGCAGCCCTCTTGACGATGTAGAGCAATTCACCCTTTGAGGCATCTATAATCATACAGTAGCACGAAGCGCCTGCCTGGGGTTCATTGGGAGCTACGACATAACCCACCAGCGCATCGGCTCCGGTAGTCACATAATCCTCAATCGTAGAATGGTTCACGAAGTCCACATTCATTGCGCTATACTTGGCTTTCAACTCCTCGGAAGGGGTGGCAGCCATATCCTCAACGGCTATCGCCACCCTCTTGTCCCACTTCTGCATCCTTGTGGACATATCCACTAGGGGATCATTCACCAAATTGAAGTCCCTGTCCATAATGTTGAGAATCTGCTGCTGGAGAATGTTAATCAGACAGGGCAGGAATATCAATTCCCTCCCGTCAGGATCCTCCGCCGCGCACAAGGGCATCGAAGCCACATGATACAGGCCCTCAACTCCTTCTCCTGTAGCGGCCGGGTCTCCCTTGAACAGACTGAGATCCATAATCCCGTTGTCGTGCCTTTCATTCCTAAAGCGGGAATCTACGAGCAGAAGGAAATAACTTTCGGGATTCTTCTTTGAA
>JAEDMF010000150.1 GCA_016303175.1 Bacteroidales bacterium | reverse complement strand
AAGGGCTGAGGACGCCAAATACGGCCACCGGACGGGCGACAAGCAGCAAAAAAAGCGAAATCGCCAGTGCCGGAAGAATTGCCCTGCAAAGCATAGCCGGCCTTGCCAGCAATCCCAGCAAGAAGAAGATGAGAACCTGCATCAAGCCGGTGATGCCGTCGAAAAAGCCGACAAGGGCCTTTTTGCTGCGGAATTCTTCATCACCCAGCATCATTCCGACTATGTAGGCGCTCAGGTAGCCGTTGCCGCCGAGGACATCCGGAATCGCGTAGGACGCGATGGCGACCGCGAACACGAAGAGGGTGTCGTAGCCGACTCCCGTTCTGGAAGAATTGAATTTTGAAATAGCCCGTCCGGCGGCTTTGGCGATGCACCAGCCGAGGCCGGCGCCGAACGCGAGCTGCGCGAATATCATCCAGACCAGCGACCAGCCTGAAGCGCTGTGGTTCACTACCGAAATCATTATGGCGGTGAGCATATAGGACGCGGGGTCGTTGCTGCCGCTCTCCATCTCCAGCAAAGGTGCGGTGTTGTTTCTGAGCCCCAGTTTCTTTCCTCTCAGTATGGAAAAGACGGAAGCCGCGTCCGTTGAACTGACCACGGCTCCCAAAAGGAAACTTTCCGCCCATCCCCATCGCAATGCAAAATGGCAGAAAAGGCCTGTGAGAGCAGCAGTTACGAGCACGCCGGCAGATGCCAGCAGCACAGACTCCCTCAGAACAGGCCTTATACTGTCCCAACGCGTTCCGAAGCCGCCATAGAACATTATGAAGAGCAGGGCGACGCTGCAGACCTCCTTTGCAATGTTATGGTTGTCAAGGTACACAGGTATGGCTCCGACATTGCCGAACACTATGCCCAGAACGATGAACGCCAAGAGTGTCGGCACCCCTATCCGGGAGGATATGTTGTTCAGCCAGATGCAGTTGAGTAATACGATAACGATGAGGATGAGGAAAAGGCTTGTCATATTGCAGTTTTGAGGGTCTTTATCAGTTTGTCCGCCCTTTCTCCGCGAAGTTCTACCAATCCGGTTGCGGGGACATAGCTGTAATTGACAAAGTCAAACAGCTGGACATAAGCTAGGGAAGCATCAGCGTTGTAAAACATTTCCATCCGTATTATGACGCCTTCGGCGATTCCGCCAAGGTCAGGCTCGACATCCTTGCCTTCCAGAAAGCCCTTCAGGGCTTCACGGCGCGATACGGGCAGTTCCAGTGCGCTTCTTTCGAGGAGTGTATCGTCGCCTTCGCGCTTGCAGGCGGCTTTGTAGAAAAGCAGCATCAGCAAGCCGCAGGATGCTATCAAGACGCCAAGAGCGGCGTTTGCGAAATACAGTCCTATTCCGACTGCAATCGTTGCTGATGAAATTGCGAGGTCCTTGCCAGAGTGGACTCTCTTGAATATGGTTTCCATTGTTTTGTCAAAGTTTGTTTTGCGCAACGTCCACAAGCCAGGTCGCGCCCGAGACTATCAGTTCGAGACCGATCTGCTTTGATGGTCATTGCAGATGATTGTAATTTGCAGGTTATTGGAATGATTGTTCATTCAGGCTTACAAGCTATCTGCTAAAGCCTCAACCTGCAAATAACGAACAAGTACCTCTCGGCGGCAAGAGTGCCTGACGGCAAAGAGGCCCCACGATTCAGGAACGAGAGCAGAGCCTTGATACTGAACAGTTTACCATTTGAGACGAATGCGAGCTGCATCTGCCGTTGTGACGGCCTGCGTCCAGAAACGGAAGTGCGGACCGGGCTGCCGCCAGTGCCGTTGTTTCCGAAAAACGAGCAATTTTGAACGGCAGCAAGACACAATTCGTTATTGAAGCATTGGCCAGCGCACCCTCTCGTTTCGGAACAGTCTGATACTGAGCACTCTGCGGACTTGATTCGCAACTCGTCGGCGTAGCCCGAACCGAGCCCTGAATATAGGATCGGCAACAAGTACAGTATGAACGAGAGCAGCTTCACATCTGCAAAGATAGATAATTTTGCGAATAAGCATTGCTGAAAAACTCAAGTCCGGAATAGAAACACCACAAAACAATGCTCGATTGCGGGCGAAATAGAGTCATTATTATCGACATCTCGGGCAGCATCAAGGCCAGCAGATGTCCAAGATGAATTTCCTGGACTGAGTTGGAACAGCTTAGGAGTTTTTGTAATGCATTGTTACTCAGTATATATTTCCATACAAAAGTATTTGAAATTACATAAAAATGGGGTATTTTTGGGGTACGATTTTACCGTACCCCATTTTTTATGGAGATAAAACACACCATTTCTTTCAAGATTCGAACCTATGGTTTGAAGGGTGGAAAATACCAGATCAGACTCCGGATTTCGTTCAACGGATTCCGGCACGATGTCGTGACCGGATGCGTGCTTCTTGACCGCAATGCCTGGGATGAGAAGGCCGAACTTGTCAAGGACGGCTATGTCGGATTGCGCGGCGAAACCGCAGCCTCCTGGAGAAATACAGGGCTATCCCGATGAAGAACACCGGAATATGCTCACCGGAAACAATGATCGAGGCAATCCGGGAAATCGGCATTATCCCTTTCTCCAGGAACATTGTGCCGGGATGGTCGATACAGGAAATGACCGACCCCGATTTCTGGTTCACGACATCCGATGAATTGGGCCCTTGGGACTGGAAAATCGAGGCAGTGCGACAGGGAATAGTCTATGGCAAATTCATCAGCCGAAAGTCCGCTTTCGCCACAGCCGAGTCTTACAAACACCTGATGAACTGGAGAAGAAGCCTCCCAAAATACCAGATTCCAGTCGGAAGGAAGGTAACGGCAAAGACGCTTGATGACAAACTGATGCTGCTTTTCTCCCCCATACTTCTCGAGTCCATACGATCAAAGGAATCGCTTGAATCTTCCGAGATAAGGTCGGTGCTTGAAGAGCTCGTTCCCCCGGAGGCAAGAAAAGGCATAGGCGGCCATCTGGAAAAATATCTCCTGCCCCACATTAAGAAGCAGGCCGTCGATTTTCTGCTCCAGTATCTCGATATGGGGACCTGGACCGTGGTCGGAGATATCACCAGAGTTTACAGAGGGCCGAATTGTGAATACAAAGGATGGCAGAGAAACTCGATTACTACACCGGACCTGCTATTTGAAGAATTGCCGCTATTCTCCGACAATCCTGCCTGGGCGAAATTCCAGGAACTCTGTACGGAAGAACAACAGCCCGTGAACTGCACGCCCGAAGAATCCAGAAACTATCTTTTAGACAAGCTTGAACGGTTTTATCCGGGAACGAGAAACAGTCTGGAGAAGCTGCTGTAAAACAGCTTTCCCCGATGACAAGCCCCCGGGACGGCATCATCTTGACAAAAGATACCTCAATGCCTCCAATGGATGATATAGCAGCATCCTCGGGCCGCTGAAGCGCATAACAGCGCGAATCTTCTCCCTCATATCGGGACGGTAGCAGTGCACAGGGCATTTGTGGCACTTTGTCTTGGCATTACCGAACTTGCAGTGATCCAGACGGGAAAGGGAGTAGTCACGCAGCGCCCTGCACTCACTGCACAACTCCTTCCCTCCGTGGTTCTTCCTGCACCACAGTTCGATCATATGGCTGACCGTTCTCTTCTCCCAGGCTATCCTTTCCATACTTTCTAGAATTCCTTCAGATAACTCTCCAATGAAGGCCAGAATCTTCGAATGGTCCTTCTCAAGACGTGACAGCGCAACCGTTTCGGAACGCCGGCCGTGAACAATCCTCGCATACCTCCTCCCTCAAGAACAAGTCCGAGTTTATTTGGATATTTCTTATTCGGTTCCATTGTATAAAATCGAAAAAGCATCAATTACCGCAAATTTACTCATCCTTGAGGGGATATCAAAGGATGCCTGACCTTTTCAGGACACACTCGATGAAACGCCACAACCCGAACATGATCACCCCGCCAGAATTCGGACGGCAATAGAAGAACTCAATACCTGATCTTGAAATAATCCAGGGCGGACTTGTATGCATCCTGCGCCGCCAGACATGTGTCGGAGAGATATC
>JAEDMF010000149.1 GCA_016303175.1 Bacteroidales bacterium | reverse complement strand
TATGTACGTCCAATATGACCTGCGGACGGGTCAGACACAGGCAATCGTTGTTGCCTTTGAGCTCACACCCCCATCCGCCGAAGACCTCCCCTCTGAAATCATCTTCTTCCAGAGCGCAATCCTGCAACTGTGTTCCCATTGCGCCGTCCAGGATGAGTATTCTCTCCTGCAGCGCCTCCTCAATTTCTTCCCTTCTTTTCAGAAACATTCCTTCACTACCTTTATTACATTAACAGCTTTCCCCATAGTGTAAAAATGCACTGCCGGAACTCCGTGGGCCAACAAATCCTGGCACTGGGTCGCACACCACTGCTGACCGATCTCATAACAAGCTTTTCTGTCATCGCGGTGGGCCGAGAGTTCCGATGTCAACTCGACCGGTATATTAATGGAGAATGCCTTGGGCAACTGACTCAGTTGTCCGAAGGTGGAAATAGGTTTTAGTCCCGGTATGATGGGAACTCCAATGCCGGCGGCGCGGCACCTGTCGCAGAAGGAATAGAAGTCCTTGTTGTCGAAGAACATCTGGGTAATTATGTAATCAGCCCCGGCATCCACCTTGCGCTTCAGATTGGCAATGTCTGTCTCTATATTGGGTGCCTCGAAGTGCTTCTCGGGATATGCCCCTACAGCTATGCAGAAAGGATGCTCCAGGGCACGGGATACCTCGTCCTCCCGTATTGCCGCCACCAGCTCAGAGGCATAATTGAAGCCTCCGGGGGCGGGAGTAAAACGCTTCTCGCCCACCATACAGTCTCCCCTCAGCGCCACTATGTTCTCAATGCCCATAAAGCGGAAGTCCTCGAGTTGGGACATAGTGGAGTCAGCGGAATGGCCCCCACAGATGATGTGGGGCACGACCTCCTTGCCGAAGGCATCCTGAATTACGGCGCACACGGCAGTTTCGCTGACCCTGCGCCTTACCAGATGCCTGGTATAACTGCCATCCTCCTGCTGACGGAATTCCACCTCGTCCCTGTGGTTGGTCACATTGATGTAGGGAGGATTGAACTCCATCAGCGGAGCTATGTTGGCAATCAGTTCATCTTTGGTGATGCCCTTCATCGGCGGGACTATCTCCAGCGAAGGAAAGGGCTTTTTGCTGTTTTGAAGTATTTCAATGATTTTCATTCAGGTAATGTTTATTTATGCCGTAGCTACGTGACCGATGAAAAAGAAAAGATGAGCCAAAAAACAGACATAAATTAAGTAAGTGAAATTTTGAAAATTACAGTAATTCGAGAAATATTACTCAACCCATATAGGAGAAGACCAAGCCCACTGACCGTCCCTCTGGCGGACACGGATGTAATAATAGTCAGTATCGCGCTCTTTCTTGTCATCCTCGATGATGGTGGAAGCGCAGAAGGCTTCTTCGGAAGCGGCACGCTCGAACTGGATGCACTCGCTGAGCCAGCCGCGCATGAAATGAGCCTTGGTGCCTTCAAAAAGTTCCTTGAGGGTGTAGCTGAACTTCTGTCCGTTGAAATCGGCGGTGAGGACATCATCGGGGGCCATACAAACCTCAAGAACTATACCCTGCATTGCGGGAGTGAGCACATTGGGGTTCTTGGTGGAATACATATCGAGAGTAACGCTGCGGCTGTCGCTGTCCAGGACGCGGTTCACACGGGTCTTGAACTCGGTTTCACCGGGCTGGGGAGAGGTGAAGGCAGCGCCACGGAAACAGGGCTGGTAAGAAAGTATCTCGCCGCCGGAAAGTTCCAATTTGCCATTCCAGTGGATATACTGTTCTTCCCTGTTCCATCCGAAATTGACCTTGATTTTAGCGTGTACCTTTTTACCTTTGGGCATATCGTAGCTCAAGGGACCGTTCAGGCGGCAGATGCTGCGGCCATTCTTGACAATGTCCACATAATCAATGACATTCTGAGCCTTGACATCCACGAAAATCTGACGCTTGCTCCCCTTTATGACATCCCCCATCATCGCTCCGTTTATGCTGAAATTCACGTCAATTTTGTCACCGGTAATGCCGTAAATATGCCTCTTGCCCATAGCATCCCACAAGGCATCTTTGTCAAGGCTGTCCGCAAGCACTACGATGCGTCCGTCGCCATAACTTCCGGGATAGCCGGCGTGCTGGTCGGTAGAGCACATCAGGCCAAACTTGTGACCATGCTCCAGGCCGTAGAGCACCGAACCTTCATAAACTCTGGGGCCCATATCGTGGAGGTAATTGTAATCTCCCATATCAGACTCGGCAAGACCGTGGCGGGAGAACATCTCCACAAAGGGAGTCTGGGGGTCATTGTCGGGGAAGGCCGCCCAGTTATAGCCGCGATAGCCACCCTGATAGCCCATATGGTGAGGAGTCACATACACGTTGTACGCACGGAGTTTCTCCTTAAGGTCGGGTACGCTGACAGGCTCCACCAGAGGAGTATCGTATTCCCGGCAGAGGACAACGTGGTCACCATGCTCCATTGAATGGCATTCATAAGAAGCAAAGGTCAGGAACTTGCCGGGCTCGTTGCTGCTCTTCATTTTGGCGACGTACTTGTCATAACCTCCCTTGCGCAAACGGCGGAAGGCATCCAGATGATAGTCTATTACCCAACTCAGTCGGGGGTCTTCCATAACGGGAATGTCAGGCCACATTGCATGGGGAGTGACTGCGCAGAAATCCAGCTGACCTTTTGCCGCCTCTATGGCATCCTCCAAATCTCCGTGGCCATAGGTGACATTGCAATGATTATGAATGTCGCCAATGTATTTTCCCATAGAAGAAATCTGCTCGAAACGCCGGGCATATTCAGAGTCGGAGGCAGTACCGGCGGAATTGCAGGAAACCGCTGCACAAAGCGCAGCAAAAAGGGGAACCAATGTTTTTATTCTTTTCATAACTTACAGTTTTTCAATCAGATACTCTCCCGTGCCAACGGTGAAATAGGCACTGTGGCTTTCGGCTGTCACTTCAACTTTCTTGACTACGACCTTGCCGCCCTTCTTAACGCACCAGCTGCCCTCGGAGAGGTCTGTCACAAGTACCTTGGTCTTCTTGGGAGCCGAAGCGGGGATGGAGAAGGAAGCGCTGCCTTCGAGCAATGTTGCGCTGCGGGAGAAAAGCACTGCCCTGTCTGCAATGAGGGCACCCACAAAGGAGTCGCTGTCGAGCCTTTCCACCTTATGCAGGCTTGTGCAGTCATTGTCGGCCACCTGCATAACATTGAGGAATATATCATCCTTGGAGGCCTGTGCAGGGCTTTCCTCTATACGCCACGAACCACTCTCCCCTGCCACATCCTTGACGCGGGGAATGTTCATCCAGTTCTTACCAGCGCACCAGAATTCCTTGCCCGGACCGCCTATCTTCTCTATCACGGCCTGCTCGGGTAGCAGCACGTCGCACTTGAGCATGCCGACATCCCCGTTCTTGGTGCGTTTCACAATGAAACTTCCGTTCTCGATGGAAGGTTCCTCTATGCTGTGCAGCAGCCAAGTCTTCTTGAAGGAAGGGTCGGTGCTGGTCAAATGGTCACACACTACAAGGGCCGCGGGCACGGTAACGTCCATAAGATTGAAGAAGGCGAAGCTGCGGCGCACCTTTTCTGCCTTGGCTGCTCTGTAGGCCTTGGTGATATCGCCGCAGAGGAGGGTGTATTCAGGTTTTACGGCATCAGGGCCGAAGCCGTGCGCAAGTGTCCTGCCCACCGTATATTCCTCGCTCATAAGGCTTTCGAATGAACGGCAGGTATCCCAACCCTTGCCCGGCATACGCTGGCCTCCGTCATTTACGGCCGTAGGAGTCTTGTCCGAACCACCGTAGTTGTAAGTCTCGAACACCTCCGAAGGGTCGTAGATGAGAAGGGAGTTGTGGGCGACGGTGCGCTTTGTGTAATTTTTGTTGTGGTCACTGTTGTAACCGCCCATCTTGCCCTGATACATACCCGTATCTATGGCCAGAGGGCCGCGGTAATACAATTGGAAGGAACCTCCGTCCAAATGCTGGTGGTTGCCCACGAACTGTTCATTGATTTTCATCTCGGCAATCACGCTCCAAGCATCCCAGCCAGTGCGCGCTATC
>JAEDMF010000148.1 GCA_016303175.1 Bacteroidales bacterium | reverse complement strand
ATCCGGATAGCCTAGCTGGGCGATTACGGCGCCGTCCTCGAAAGCCACCATTGAATGGATTATGGACTCCGGATGCACTACAATATTGATATCCTTCGGGTCTATGTCGAACAGCCACCTTGCCTCTATCATTTCCAGACCCTTGTTCATCAGGGTGGCGCTGTCTATAGTCACCTTCGCTCCCATATTCCAGTTAGGATGTTTCAGGGCATCCGCAGCTGTACAGGCAGCAATTTTTTCCCTGCTCCAGGTTCTGAAGGGCCCTCCGGAGGCTGTCAAATGAATTTTCGCCACTTTGTCTCCCAGGCTGCCTTCGAGGCATTGGAATATGGCGCTGTGCTCCGAATCGACAGGAATCAGTTCAGCTTCGGGGTATTGTTCCAGCAAAGCTGTGATTATGCTGCCGGCCGCAACCAGAGTTTCCTTGTTTGCCAGAGCCAGCCTCTTGCCTGCCTTTATGGCCGCCACTGTGGAACGCAAGCCGCTGAAACCCACCATAGAGGCAACCACGCAGTCAATGTCTTCAGCGCCGACAAGCTCGCATACGGCATCCATTCCGCAGTGCGGGCGTACTGAGCTGCCTTCCAACAGGCTCACCAGGGTATCGTAATGTTCGGGATTGCATATCACCGCATCGTCAGCCCCAAATTCCAGAGCCTGGGCCGCAAGTGTCTTCACACTGTTGTTGGCGCATAGGAGCGAGGCTTTGAAATGTTCCGGGTGTTCCTTTACAACTTGCAGAGTCTGCGTGCCTATGGACCCCGTGCTCCCGAGTATCGCAAGTTTCTTCATTTCAGAAATTTATGAATTTCGTAGGATCAAGGGGGCTACCGTTCTGCCACAGTTCGAAGTGCAAGTGGGACCCCTTTTCTGCATCTCCGCCGCTTTTGCCTATGAGGGCAATGGCTCCTCCTGCGCTGACTCTGTCTGAGACCTTGTACAGGGGTTTGTTGCAATGCATATACACGCTGATTATGCCTGCGTCGTGCTGTATGACAATACACCAACCATCCAGTTCGGACCAGCCTTCATATATTATGGTACCATCCAGAACTGACCTTACCATAGTGCCCTCCGGCGCGCTGATGTCGATGTATGGCGAGAAAGAATAGTCGAAACGCTTGGAAATGGCCCCGTTTGTGGGTTTGTCCAGATGCATGCCTTCGATATGGGCGACTGCACTCCCACCGACAGTGTTCTTTCTGCTTTTCTCCATTTCGCTTGCCATACCCCTGACGAGGGAGTCCTGCCTTGCCAGGTCTGCAATCTTGCGCTGTTCGACGATGCTGTCAGCCTGTTGCACAAGACTTTCAATGCTCAAGGGCTTCTCGCCTGCAATGACCTTGTGGAGATTGCCCACATAGAGTTCCCATCTTGCTATGTTCCTCTCCAGAGTATCTATGCGCAGGGCTGTCTCGACCTGCTGTTGGCGCATCTGTTCGTCGGGATATCCGGGAATGAGGGTTCGGATAGGAGTATAGGCTATCAACGTGTAAGATATGGCGAACATTGCAATGATGAAACTCAATATTATAGCCGTGAGTTCCCATCTGCCTATACCTCTGTCTATGTAGAATTTCTTTGAAGATGACATAATTATTTGTTATCTTTGTAACTGATGGACAGGATTGTCGGCATAGATTTCGGAAGGAAGCGTACGGGACTTGCAGTCTCGGATCCTCTCGGTATTTTTGCCTCTCCGCTCGAAACGGTTCCTACTGCAAAGATAATAGATTATCTCAAGAATTACGCTACAAAAGAGACCATTGTTCGTTTCGTCGTGGGAATGCCGGTGAATATGAACGGGGCTCCGAGCGAGGCTGCCGCCGATATAAAGGCCTTCCTTCCCGCTCTGAAGCAAGCCTTTCCCCTCGTGGAAATCATTACGGAGGACGAGCGTTTCACCTCTGTTCTCGCGCACAGGGCGATGATTGACGGAGGGATGAAGGCGTCGAGGCGCAGAGACAAGACCGAAGTTGACAAAATCAGCGCCGCCATCATCCTGCAATCTTATTTGGACAGAAAGAAATAAATTTTGATACTTGCAAAACTTGTAAAGAAATGATTCGACCTATATACCTTTATGGAAAGGAAGTGCTGCGCGAAGTAGCGCAAAACGTGGACATCGCAGACAAAGATGCCGTATCCGCGCTTGTTGCAGATTTGAAGGATACCCTTGTGGTTGCGGACGGCTGCGGACTTGCTGCGCCCCAGATTGGAGTTTCATCCAGAGTTGTGATTGTGGACGGAACCGAACTTGTGGATACTTATCCGGAGTTGAAGGACTTCCGCCGCACCTTGATAAATCCTGAAGTTACGGAGGAGAGCCCCGTAAAGTGCGTTTACAGCGAAGGCTGCCTGAGTGTGCCCGGCGTGTATGCCGACGTGACCAGGCCCAAGGCTATTACAGTAAGGTATTACGATGAGAGTTTGCAACTTGTTGAAGAACGCTTTGAAGGCTTTGCCTGCCGTATGGTTCAGCACGAACTGGACCATCTGGACGGAAAACTCTTCGTGGACAAGGTGGCTCCCATACGCAAGAAAATAATTTCCAAGAAACTCCTCCTCATCTCTAAGGGACTGGTTTCAACTTCATACAAAACAAAATAGTTATGGGCGCTTTTCATGCTTATGACATTCGCGGCGTGTGGAATGTGGACTTCAACGCCGACACCGCTTATAGGATAGGGGCTTTTCTGCCTCAGCTTCTGAAAACTGACAAGGTAGTTGTGGGCAGGGATTACCGTCTGTCTTCCCCCGAGATTCACAAGATGCTGCTGGAAGGTCTGACGGACGCTGGCGCCGACGTATATGACCTTGGCCTCAGCAGTACGCCTATGGTCTATTTCGCCACTGCCAACTATGGCTTCGACGCCTCCGTGCAAATCACGGCCTCACATAATCCCGGCAAGTACAACGGAATGAAGGTCAGCCGCACGAATGCCCTTCCTGTGGGCTATGACAGTGGTCTGGGTCTCATTGAGGAATGGATAAAAGAAGGCAAGGCCACGCCGAAGGCGGAACGCAAAGGGGTAGTGAAAGCTTTTTCCATAAAAGAGGATTATCTTAAGTTCCTGCTCGGTTACAAGGAGGACCTTTCCGGCCTTAAGATAGCTATGGATGTTTCCAATGGCATGGCCGGCCTTTATGTAAAAGACTTGTTTGGAGATGCCCCTGACTATATCAACCTGGAATTAGACGGCAATTTCCCCGCCCACGAGCCCAATCCCCTGATTCCGGCCAACGTGGAGCAGTTGCGCTCGCTCGTGCGGGAGAAAGGGTCAGACATCGGAGTCATCTACGACGGAGATGCCGATAGGGTGATGTTCGTGGATGAAAAGGGCAATTTCATTTCGCCGGATTTGATGATAGCTTTTCTGGGCAACTATTTCCTGCGCCGCAGGGGAGAGAAAGGCATAGTGCTCCAGGACATACGTTCGTCCAAAGCAGTAGGGGAGTATCTCGCCCCTATGGGAGGTACAATGGCCACTTGGAAGGTAGGCAGGGCATTCGCGGCACCCAAACTCCGTGAACTCGACGGCATATACGGCGGAGAACTGGCGGGGCATTACTACTTCCGGGATTTCTTCTATTCCGACAGCGGCCTGCTGGCTTCAATATTGGTATTGGATATTTTGGCGGAATTCAAGAAGGAAGGCAGGACTCTGAGCAGCGTAATAGCTTCTATTGAGCGATATCGCAATAGTGGTGAGGTAAATTTCCGTGTCGAAGACAAGGCTGGGGCGATGGCGGCCATACGCGAGCATTTCGTACGGGAGCAGCAACCTCTACTGGAAATGGATTTCGATGGTTTCCGGCTAGAGTATGCTACATGGTGGTTTAACGTAAGACCTTCAAATACAGAGCCTTACCTGCGCTTTATATGTGAGGCGGAATCGGATGAACTGCTGCAGGAGAAACTCTCTGTCGTAGAAAAGATAATTGAGGAACAGTTCGGCGGACGGAGGGCATAGGAATGGTTGCAGCTAAGTTAATCTTTTTTTCTTTTCTCACTTTTGCGCCTTTTGCCAGTTCAGCGGCCTTCACTCCCTCGCCTTCGTTAGATG
>JAEDMF010000011.1 GCA_016303175.1 Bacteroidales bacterium | reverse complement strand
GCCTGACCTATACAAGGACAAAGAAGACCTTTACGGCCACTGCCAAAACCGTGATCAGTATGCCCGCGATTTCCGACATCGACAATACCGGCCGCCATATCTGGTATATGGGCGCGGGCGAGACCAACAAAGCCGAGGCTCCTTTGCAGTACTGGTTCCGCTCCAGCACAAGGACACTCGGCAAAGACATTATCGACAGACACGAAGGCTATATGACCGTTACGACAGTTCTACAGACAAATTCCAAATACCGTGCGGATATTGCACCTATTTCGTGGAGCAATCACGCATATTATTCATCTGACGGAGTCAATGTGAACAATAAGGATGACCTGCGTCTTGTTGTACATGCGGGCAACTATCCCATTTTTGCCGTTAAGATGACCAATCTTGACAAGGCCTTCGGTAAAGCCGGTACTGACTGGAACCTGAAGGTAGACACAAACTCTAAAGTGGAGGACGGTATGCCAGTAAAATATTTCGGCACAATAGGCAATCGTAATTATCCTCTATATTCCGTGGAAATGAAAGATGACAATACTGTGGTTTATTATTTCGACCTCACTGAGCAGAAACTGAAGAACGGTCAAAACAGCAATGCTTGGGAACTTGTGCCCGACAGCCGCGCCCTCAGATTCTACGGTTGGCAGGTTCAGGTGCCTGACATTGTCGTTGCCGAGGGTAATCCCGTTCCCACCTATGATGTTTACTGGGCCGGATTCTTCAACAGCAAAGCTGAACTGGAGACCTTCATCCAGAACAACTAATCTAAAACCCGATATATGAACAGAATTTCCAAATCTCTGCGCGGGATAATGGTGCTGTGCCTGATTTTTTCAGGCATAAGCACCTTTGCCCAGCAGTCCGGCGGCAAAGTCGTCGACAAGTCCGGTGAGGGTATCATCGGAGCTTCAATTGTCGTGGACGGAACGTCAAATGGCACCGTTACCGACCTTGACGGCAACTTTACCCTGAATGTCCCGGCCGGCTCGAACGTTACAATCTCGGCCATAGGTTACAAAAGCATTAAAACGGCACTGGCTGCCGGAATGACTGTTGTGCTCGAAGAGGACAGCGCCCTTCTGGACGAGGTGGTAGTGGTCGGTTACGGCGTTGCAAGGAAGGAATCTCTCACCGGTTCAGTTTCTGTAGTCAAAGACGATATGCTGCAGAACAAGGGCGCCCTGTCCAGCCCTGTGCAGGCACTCCAGGGCCAGGTTCCCGGTGTGATTGTGACCCGTTCCTCATCCGCTCCTGGCGACGAGAGCTGGTCGATGAGCCTGCGCGGTTCGTTCTCCGTGAACAATTCCGAACCGCTCATCATCATCGACGGTGTCGCCTACGAGAGTGTCAATGAAATGAGACTGCTCAATCCCTCCGACATTGCATCAATGTCCTTCCTCAAGGACGGTGCGGCTGCCATATACGGCTCCCGCGCGGCCGGCGGTGTAATCCTGATTACCACCAAAATGGGTGGCAAGGGTCGCGCCAAGGTGGAATATAACGGCACCTTCACTGTCAAGACCGTAGGCCGTATGCCGCAGCTGATGAACATCGACCAGTGGAGCCGGGCTGTTATGGAGACTTTGGAAAATGACGGAAACACTTCTAATGTCTGGTACAGTTATGCCCATCTTGCACAGCAGTACAAAGGCCAGTACATTGATTTGAACAAGAATCCCAATCCCCTCACAGGTTTCACAGATGTCAAGGACTTCGTGTTCCAGGACATCAACTGGCTCAATGACCTCTTTGGCCCTTCCTATTCCACCAGTCATGATCTGAGCGTTTCAGGCGGCTCTGATGTAATGACCTACCGTCTTTCCCTGGGCTATCTCTATGACGGTTCTCCCCTGCGTTACGGCAACAACAATAACCAGAGGTACAACATCCGTCTAAACAACAGTTTCAAGATTACCGATTGGCTCAGTCTCGATTCTACAATGGGATACAACAGGCAGGAACAGATTGCTCCGACTGATGTTGGTGCAATGCTGACCACCAGCGTTCCTATGCCCGGTCTTCCTTTCATGAGTGTGGACGGCAAGCCCTACGGCTGGGGTACCTGGATGTCTCCCGTGTCCGTGGCAGAATTCGGCGGAGACAACCGTCTGTCCGTGTCGGCTTTCAATATCAGCGAAACACTCAAGGCCACCATTACCCCTTGGCTTTCAGCCAATGTCAATCTCGGTTATAGCAGCTCCAGCGCAGGCCGCAAGATGGTCAAGAAGTCAGTGCAGTTCTACAATTATGCCGGTGATACTCCTACACTCGTAAAACCTGCACAGTCTGATTCCTATTACAGGGAAACCTCTTCAAGGACAAATTTCTACTCTGTTTCCGGCTACTTTGCCGCCGACCACAATTTCGGCAAGCATCACGTAAGCGGTACCCTCGGTGCCCAGTACGAACTCAAGGAATACAAGATTACAGGTGCCGAGGCCAGTGACATCCTCGACGGCCTGGATGTCATCAATGGGTCAGGCACCGTGAAACTCGCTTCTCCCAATGCCTACAAATTTGCTGTCGCTTCGGTCTTTGCCCGTTTCAATTACGATTACAAGAACAAGTATCTCGTAGAACTG
The DNA here is from genome assembly GCA_016303175.1 of Bacteroidales bacterium. Classification (GTDB taxonomy): domain Bacteria; phylum Bacteroidota; class Bacteroidia; order Bacteroidales; family UBA932; genus Cryptobacteroides. Next base: position 17,525 of record JAEDMF010000011.1, on the reverse strand, counting down.
AACGGCCGTTACGACGGTTCTTCAAAGTTCCTGCCCAAGAACAGGTGGGCCTTCTTCGGCGGCGTGTCGGCTGCCTGGAGAATAGGACAGGAAGAGTTTCTCAAGGATGTGGAATGGTTGAGCGAACTCAAGCTGCGTGCCTCCTACGGCGAGGTGGGTAACCAGAACGGCATTCCGAATTATGACGGTGTCCAGCTGTACAATACCTCATCAAATACAGGAGCTCTCATAGGCGGTTCACTTCTTTCCACCATTTCCACAACCGGAACCCTGGCTTCTTCAGTAAGAACCTGGGAGAGAATCAAGAACTTCAATGTCGGCCTTGATCTCGGTTTCCTGGACAACCGCTTTACAGCCAATATTGATGCCTTCCTCAAGAAGAATGACAATATGCTTGTCAGCGTCGAGTTCCCGGCCGTGCTGGGTGATGCCGCTCCCAAGGTGAATCAGGGCAAATTCATTGCCTACGGTGCAGAGGGTATGGTTCAGTGGAGAGACCAGATAGGCCGTGACTTCGCCTACAATATCGGTGCAACCTTCACTTATGCCCACAATGAACTTGTGGATTTCGGCGGGGCAGTAACCATAAAGAACGGCTATGTGAGCAATCGCGAGGGCTATCCCCTCAACTCCCTTTTCGGACTGCAGTATGGCGGCAAGATCCAGACAGAAGAGCAACTGAATGCCTATATTGCCAAATATTACCCCAACAACGGCATCGGAATGCCGGCTAAACTGCGTCTGGGCGACAATATGTTTGTGGACTACAATAAGGACGGCAGGCTCGATGAAAAGGATTATAAATACCTGGGCACTGATACTCCGGAAATTCAGTATTCCTTCAATGCCGGTCTTGAATACAAAGGTATTGATTTCTCCTTCGTGTTCCAGGGTGCCGGTCTGAGAACAATGTGGAACGGGCAGAATCCCTGGACGATGCCTATGAACACCATTTACTGCAACACCACGACCCAGTCCATCGGCAACACCTGGTCCGAGAATAATAGAGAGGCCTTCTATCCTTCTTATACCAACGACAAGACTACCAATATGTACAATTATCAGGCATCTTCGTGGTCTGCATCGAACGGAGCTTATCTTCGTTTGAAGAATGTAACCCTGGGTTACACCCTTCCTGCGAAACTGTTCGAAGGCCAGAAGGCTGTTTCTGGATGCAGAATCTATTTCAACGGTACAGATTTGTGGGAATATTCCCAAATCAGCGACGGATGGGATCCTGAGGCAAAGAGCAGTCCGTCAAGCACTTCCCGTTATCCCTTCCTCAGGGGTTTTGTATTCGGTGTCAACCTTAAATTCTAGAGCCAATCATGAAAAACACAATAAAGTCAATTACAGGCATTATCTGTTCAGGTGTCTTGGCAGTTTCCTGCCTGGACCTCAATCCCGAGGCCCAGCTTTCCGACGCCCAGGTTTGGTCAAAAGCCGAGAATTTCCAGCTTTTTGCCAATCAGTTCTACGGTTGGACAAGGGATTTTTCAGCCAAGGACAACTATCAGTCACCTCTGAGCGACGGCCCCCACTCGGACTACCGTTCGGATCTGCTATGCGATTACCACGCTGCCAATATATGGAGCAACGGAACCAATCCCCTTCCGAGCAAAAGCAACGATTTCAACAACTTGTACAAGAGAATATACTACACCAATCTGCTCATAAAGAATGCCTCTGATTTTTCCAACAAGAAGGCAATAGCCGCTCCTCTGGGTGAGGCATATTTCTTCAGGGCATACTTCCACTTTGAGCTTGTGCAGCTGTTCGGAGATGCAATCCTTGTCACAGAACCGCTGGATATTGATTCCAAGCAGCTCTTCGGCAAGCGCAACGACCGTCTCGAGGTCATCAACCAGTGCATTTCCGATCTCAAGGCCGCCGCTGAACTACTCCCCGATGTGCCTTCCCAGGCTGGCCGTTTGTGCAGCTATACTGCCTGGGCCTTCCTTTCCAGGGTGGCCCTGTATGAGGGCAGCTGGCAGAAATTCCACAAGGACAATATGGACACTGCCAAGCCGCTTTTCAAAGAGGCTTCGGACGCCGCTTCCAAGGTAATGGAGTCAAAGAACTACGAGCTGTTCTATTCAGAAAAACTCGGTGGAAGGGACAGCTACCGGTATATGTTCGTTCTGGAATCAGCCGATTGCAATCCGGCAAAACTCACCAAGGCGGACAATATGGAGTACATACTCTATACACGCCACGATCAGGCTCTCAAACCCATCAATTTCAACATTACCAAAACAGCTTTCAACAATGTTTACAATGTGACCAAGAAGATGGCCGACATGTACCGTTGCCAGGATGGTCTGCCCATCAGCGTTTCACCGCTGTTCAAGGGTTACGACACTGCCGTTTCCGAGTTTGAGAACCGCGACAACCGTATGAACGCTACTCTTCTGAAGCACGGCCAGCCTTGCTGGAACAACGAAGGCAACTTCTCCCGCAAAACATGGGATGATGCAGACCTTGCAAACAGTATGAGCGCCAACGTGAGGAACAGCACAGGATATGCCAACTATAAATGGGCTACCGAACGCGAGGTTCCCACCAACAGCGAGGCTTATGATTATCCTGTAATTCGTTATGCCGAGGTTCTTCTCAATTATGCTGAAGCAGTCTATGAGTACTCCGATGCCATTTCCGATGTGGATCTGGACAAGAGTCTCAATCTGGTGCGCCACCGCTCCAATCCCGATATGAAAGCTCTGTCAAATTCACTTGTAGCGGCCAATCCCAGGATGAGCATGCGTGAGGAAATCCGTGCCGAGCGTACAGTGGAACTTTTCCTTGAGGGCTTCCGCATCGATGACCTCAAAAGGTGGAAGACAGCCGAAACGGAGATGCCCGGCGACCTTCTCGGCATCAAATGGAAGGGTACGTGGTTTGAAACCAACTGGCCCGGTCAGGAGAAACCTATTAACAGTGACGGTAACATAATAATGTTTTCAGGCCGTCAGTGGGAACAGAAGCATTACCTCCTGCCTCTTCCCAGTGACCAGAGGCAGTTGAACAAGGAACTCGGCCAGAATCCGGGCTGGGATGAATAAATAGTGCAGTTTATGAAAAAGATTATATTTGTATTTGCAGCGGCAGCCTTGTCTTTACTGTCTGCCTGTCATAAGGCTGCAGAGCCGGCAACTCCGGCAATCATAGCCAGTTCCATAGAATTTGTCTGCTCGGACGAAGACAGGGCCAAGTTCTATACGGATGCCACCGAGTCCCTGGTTTTTCCGATGTTGAAGGGGCAGAATACGACCTTCTCTTATACGATAACCCCTTCTGCCGATGACCTGACATATCCGGATGTAGTATGGCTGAGTTCAGATGAGAGTGTTATGTCAGTTGACAACGGCAAGATTACAGCCATGAAAAAAGGTCAGGCTGTTCTTACCGTAAGACCTGCAACAGTGAACCTGAATGTATTCGCTTCCGTTCTGGTGAAGGTTTCTGATGTTCTTGTGCCGGTGACTTCGATTTCCATTACTGACAATGCAACCGAAACTGATGATGAGACCGGACTGCCCAAGTGCTCTATAGGCGAGACTATGCAGCTGAAGGCAAGCATTGCTCCCGAGGAAGCTACATATCAGACTGCAATCTGGAGTTCCTCCGATGAGACTGTTGCCAAGGTGGATCCCGTCAGCGGTCTTGTCAGAGGCGTGGGTGCCGGTTATGTTACCATATATGCTGCGGCTCTTGACGGAAGCGGAGTTAAGGGTGAACACAGAATTTATATTGAAGAGCTTGTAAATCCGACAGGCATAAAGCTCAACGAGAGTTTTGAGAACATGCTCTGGTCACCTCTTTCTCCTGCACACAAGATAGATTTCACCATAGAGCCGGCGAATGCCACAAAGAGTCTTGTGAAATGGACAATATCAGATCCTACGGCCTTGAACATCGACGCCCGCGGCAATATGAGCTTCATCCATTATGGCAAAGTTACCGTGACGGCAAGCGTGCCGGAAGGTGGAGCCGAGCCTTCTGAAGGCTTCGCCAAGTCCGTCCAGTTCACGGTAAACATTCCCGCCGGTTACTACAACGACCATTGCGAACTTGACTGGTGGCGTCAGGACACCAACGGTTCCACAGCCACGATGAAATACAACGAGCTGACAGGCGAGCACTACAGGGAAATTGTTCCCAATACGGGCAGCAAGTTCCGTGCGGACTTCAAACTGTATGTTCCGGAGTGGAATGACGGTTACGGCGATAACAATTACATTGTTCTGGACAGGGCTAATTATCCTATTGTCACCTTCAGGTTGGATGATGTCAGGGATACCCGCGGGGCAACAGGATTGAGCATATTCATCGACACCAACAACGGTTATGCACCTTCCAGCGGCAGCAATGAAAGAAAATGGTCCGGACGTATGGGAGGCGGTGGAGCCAACAAGTGGGTGAAAAAGCTCAAATGTTCCGACGGCTCCAGCATACTCGTGTACAATATTGATGAACAGAGCTGGCAGAACGGCGGTAAGCTTCCCGAAAATGATATTGCGATATTCAATCATTTCAAGATAGGTTATGCCGACATTGCCGGAATCGCATCAGTGGACCAGTCCGATTTCAGATATTTCTGGTTCCATACCTTCAAGTCAATGTCCGAATTTGAAAATTATTTAGTAGATTGGTCAAGCTCTACCGGCATCACCTATACAGAATAAGTTAGTTATGAAATTGAGTTTTAAAGCTATTTTCACTACAGTTTTTGCTGTGCTGTCGATTTCCTGCTCCGGTAACCTCGGGGCAGGGGATATCGATTTGACCCTTCCCGACGGCGATGACAATCCTTCCCTTCCTGACGTTACCGTCGAGTTCAACCATCCCTGTGCTTATGTGAATGCCTCGGATATAGCCCGGGCCAGGGAGGCGATAAAAAAGGCGGATGCTTCCGACCCCGTCTATGCTTCCTGGCTCTCCCTGTGCAAGAGCCGCTTTGCCCAGTCCGGCTATACAGCCAATCCCCTGCCTGTTGTAGTCCGCGGTGATGCCACCGGCACCGGTACGACCGAGAACTACATAACCTGTGCTCAGGATGCCGCGGCGGCGTTCCAGCTTGCGCTGCGCTATCGTCTGTCCGACGATACGGCTTGCGCCGACGCCGCCGTCGCCATACTGAACGCCTGGGCAAGTGTATGCAAGACCATTACTGCCAACGACAACAACCAGTATTTGCTCGTGGGCTTCCAGGGTCTCACTTTCGCCAATGCCGCCGAACTCCTGCGGGATTATCCGGGATGGGGAGTGGATGACCAGAACAAGTTCAAAAAATGGCTTGAGGACCTCTGGTATGCCAAGAGCCACACTTTTGTAAGCACTCACGGTGGAAACCGGACCTGCAACCTGCACTATTGGTCCAACTGGGAACTGGCCAATCTCTCCTGCCAGCTTGCAATAGGCATCTATCTGGAGGACAAGGATAAAATCAAGATAGTCAACCAGGAGTTCACCAGCGGCAAGGGTAGCGGAGCCATCAACAATATGATTCCTTATGCTCCTGTTGCCGACCCTGACGGCAAATCGTATCTTATCGCCCAGAGTATGGAGTCTGGCCGAGACCAGGGCCACGCTACATTGGTGGTGTCGCTGTGTTCGGAACTCTGCCAGACGGCTGACAATATAGGACTGGGCTTTTGGGAAAAGGAAAACAGCAAGGTGCTTGCAATGGCAGAATACACTGCCAAATACAATGTGAAACCGGACGGCCGTTTCCTCGCGATGAAAGAAATGCCGTTCACTCCGTATAAATATTGTATTGACTGTGCCTGCGCAGACAAGAACCACGGTACTACCCATACCGTAGTTTCTTCGGATGGCAGAGGCAAGGAGCGCGCTTGCTGGGAACTCATTTATGCCCATTATGTGAAGAAGCAGAAATGCCCGGCAAACTGGTGCTATTATACAAAGCTGTTTGCGGAGCAGTTGCGTTATACAAACGGTGTGCTGACAGGTGACGGCGGCGCAGGTGTCGACAGGTTCGGAGAAACAAGTGCCGCCTTCGACCAGCTCGGCTGGGGTACACTCCTTTTCTATCAGGGCGACTGAATTCCTTAGATGAAATTTTTCAAGAAAACTATCCTTCTGCTTGCTCTGGTTCTCGTTTCGGGAACCGGAGCAATTGCGGGTGACAACTACCTTTTCAGGCTGATAGACGCTTCCTGCGGTCTGCCTGACAACAACATACGCAATGTGCTCATGCTGCCCGACGGCCGTGTTTGCATCCAATCTCCGGCCGCTCTCATCTTCTACAACGGAAGCACCTGCCGCAGCTACAGTTTCGACAACCGCATAATCCCTTATTCTGAATATTCGGGCCAGAACGGAATGTGGTACGACTCCCGCAACGACAGGATATGCCTGTCTTCGCGGGATTACATCTGGGCTTTCGACATCCAGAAAAAAGTTTTTGACTATCAGATAGTTTCCAATCCGGTATCGGACAAAATCTATATTGACTCATTCTCCGACTTGTGGGTTTTCTCACAGGACGGAACCATTTCCGTGGAAGATGCTTCCGGCGTCAGCGAGGTCTCCCTGGGCCAGCACCGCGACAGCATACTTGCAGTTGGGGAGTATGACAACTCACTGTGGATGTATTGTGCCTGCGGAACTCTGCTGGGCTACAACCGCAGGATTTCCAAACTGGTGACCATAGACAAGCTGCCTTTGACCGAGGATATGAGGCTGGCCAGCCGTATCCAGATGGCAATTTCCGGCAAGGGCAGGATTTTCCTGATGTCCGACAAGAGCATCTTGACGATAGACATTCCTACCGGCAAGTCAGGCCTGCTCTGTGCATTGGACAGCCGTTCCAAGGACCTGTACACATCCATAGCCGTCGATACAATGGACAGGCTGTGGATAGGAACTGCACGCTCCGGAGTGAGCATCATAAGTCCGGACGGAACAAGGACGTCATTGCCCTATATGGAAGCCAAGGACGGCAGACGCATCCAGAAGAACACCGACATTAGCAGAATATATGCCGACAGTCGGGGCGGAGTATGGGTAGCCACCCAGGAAGAAGGCCTGTTGTACTGGCACAAGGACATACACAGGATAAAGTGCCGGAACAGTTCAGGACTGAAAAGCAGGCAGCACGACGAGAGCGTGAAGTGTCTGCTTGAGACGGAAGACGGAAATATTCTTATGGGTACGGTGAACGGCCTTCTGGAATACAATCCTTCCACGGAGTCCTTTTCGGTGCCGTGCCCTGAACTTGCCGACAAGATATGCATAAGCCTTTATCGGGACCGCCAGGGCAGTATATGGGTGGGAACTTTCTATGACGGTATGTACAGGCTGAGTCCTGACGGAAAGGTAAAACATTACAGCTGGCCCGAAGAAGTCAGTGTCGATGTGTCTTATCTCAACCGTACGCCCAACCGCAATTGTGTACGGGCCTTTGCTGAGGATTCCAAGGGCCGTTTCTGGCTTTCCGTATATGGCGGTCTGGGTATATTCGACAAAAACAGCGGAGAACTTTCCCTTCTTCGCGACAGCATAGACGGCATAGATGACTATATGGTTCTGCGGCAGATGCAGATGCTGCCCGGAGATATGCTTCTCGCGAGCGGAGACAACGGCAGGTTGTGCTTTGACTGTGCTGCTGATACCCTGGTGACAAGACCCAGATTCGGGTCCACCCCAATGATAACCCAGTCCATGATGGATAGCCGGGGCTGCCTGTGGCTGGCACAGCCTGAGGGCCTTTGCATGATGTCGGCTTCGGGCTGCCTTTTCACCGTTATGCCCGGCACCCGCATAATGTCACTGGTGGAAGATATTTCAGGCAATGTATGGGCTTCGAGTTTCAACGGAATATCGCGGATCAGCCCCGTGAAAATCAGCCCGTCGGATTATGATTTTGCCATAAGCTCCTATACGGTGAGGGATGGTGTGGATTGCGGCACCTTTTTCCAGAATTCGGCGATGGTGCACTCAGGAGGCAGGATTTATTTCGGAGGTACCCGGGGAATCTGCATAATAGACCCGGCCTCGATGTTCCTTACAGATTATGGAGTCGCCCCTGTATTTTCATCCTTCAGCGCATCCGGTGCAGAGAAGGACATAAGCAGCGGAAACGTTTCACTGTCCTCCGGTGAGAACTATCTGAGAATAGCTTTCACCAATCTCAATTATGCCGTACCGGAGCATACATTGTACAGATACAAGTTGGAGCCCTTCGACGATGCATGGCATTTTTTGACATCTGTGGAACTCGGTACTGCGGAATACAGTTTTCTGCCGCCCGGAAAATATGTCTTCACGGCACAGGCGGCGATGAACGGTCTTGACTGGAGCCCGGTGTCCACTCTCCATCTGGAGGTCAGGCCTCCTTTCTACAGCAGCATTGCGGCCTATGTCCTTTACGCCCTTGCAGCCCTGCTGATGCTGACCTGCATAATACTGTATATCAATGTAAGAGCCAGGCGCAGGATGAATGAGAAAATCGAGCAGGAAAACCGCCGCAAGCAGGATGAACTCAACGAGGCGAAATTCCAGTTCTTCACCAACATATCACACGAACTCCGTACTCCCTTGTCCCTGATACTTCTGCCTCTGGAGCGTCTGATGGAGAAATTCAAGGATGGCCCCGACGGAGCAGCCCTTGAGACCATCCAGAGGAATGCCGAAGAACTGACTCTGCTGGTCAACAATATCTTGGATTTCAAGAAGTTGGGTTCCTATGAGATGAAACTCAACGCAGTTGTGGGAGATTTTGTGGAGTTCTGCCGCAGCATAGTGTCCAATATGTCCGATGCGGCGGCGAAGAAGGGTCTTGAACTCAAATTCATCAGCTCCGACGGCATAGGTATGATACCTTTCGACGCCAAACTGATGAAGAGTGCGCTGGACAACCTGTTGTGGAATGCGATCAAATTCACGCCCGAGGGAGGTTCGGTGACTCTCAGACTCTCCAGAAACAGCAGCACGGAATTGCGGGTGGAGGTCATTGATACCGGCATAGGCATTCCGGAGGGAGAGGAAGAAAAGATTTTCGACCGTTTCTTCCGCAGCGACAATGCAGAATCCACGAGCGGCTCAGGTCTTGGCCTGCACATGTCCAAGAATTTCATAGAGTTGCACGGCGGACACATATTCGCCTCATCCCGTCCCGGAAAAGGCAGTGTTTTCACGATATTGCTGCCTGTTACCCAGTGTGAGACCGTTGCGGATGAACTGCCGCTCCAGCCTTACGGCGACAAAGAAAAACGGGCAAAGGTGATGGTGGTGGACGACAATGCCGAGTTCCGTTCCTACCTTGCCTCGGAGCTTTCGCAGGATTATTCCGTTGTGATGGCTGCGGACGGCAAGGAGTGTCTGGATCTTCTGAAGAAGGATTCTCCCGACATCATCATCTGTGACGTGATGATGCCCGTGATGGATGGTCTCCAGGTGTCGAAGGCAGTCAAGGAAAATGTGGACACTTCGCATATTTCCGTTATTCTGCTATCTGCCCGGCTTTCTGAAGATGTTCGCCAGAAGGGGTATGAAACCGGAGCCGATGCCTATCTTACCAAACCATTCAAGATGAGCATGCTCCAGGCCCGCATACGCAACCTGCTGGACGACAGGAAGAAACGTATCAGTTCTTTCTCTCGGAAAGCGGAAATTTCCCCTATACACCTGACTATCACTACGGTGGACCAGAAACTTATGGCCAGGATAATGGACAAGCTGGAGAAGAATATGGATAATCCCGACTATTCCGTGGAGGAACTCGCATCCGATGTGGGAATGCACAGGATGAACCTCTACCGCAAGATCCAGTCCCTCTACTCTATGACTCCCTCTGATTTCATACGCACTATGAGGCTTAAGAGGGCGGCCCAGATAATCCGGGATGACCCCAACCTGACAGTAAGTGAGGTCGCCGAGATGGTGGGCTTCAATACGACAAAGTATTTCACAAAATATTTCAAAGAATTATTCGGAACAGTCCCTTCACTGTATGGAAAAGACAAAGAGAATTAGTTTTTTTGGCGCGCTGCTGCTTGCTTTCGTGACCATTCCTTCCGTCGCACAGTCCTTCACCGTCACATCTCCCGATTCCCGCAATGCGGCAAAGGTAGAGGTGACAAAGAATGCCTCCGGGAATACGGAAATCACCTACAGCTTCCGGCATTGCGGCCAGGATGTCATCCTCCCTTCATCCCTGGATCTCACGGTTGACAACCATACTTGGGAGATGGCCACCGGCAAGCGTTCTGTTCCGAAACTTGACAAATGGTTCGACAATCTCATTCTTTCTGGTACTGAGACCTATGCAAGGGACACGACCTGGCATAATGCTTACGGAGAATGTTCCCTGGTGCGTGACGCCTGCAACGGTCTGATACTTCATTTCGTGAAGAACGACAGCAGCGAATGTTCCCTGGACATCGAGTTCAGGGCATACGATGAAGGTATTGCCTTCCGTTACATATTGCCCATGCATCCCACAGCCCTCTACCACAGGATAAAGGCTGAGAATACGGAATTCCGCCTGCCCGGAGGAACCTATGCCTGGCACGCCGCCTGGGCCCAGTCCGGCTACAACAGGCTGCCTCTGGAGAATTGGCCCGAGGATGCCGAAAGGCCCCTTACCCTCGAACTGCCCGGCGGCCTGTATGCTGCGGTGGGTGAAGCTGCCGTGGTGGATTTCCCGAGAGGCAAATTGCGTTTGAGCGCAACCAAACCCAATACCATAGTGACTTCGCTCAATGACGATGCCACGGACCTTGTGACCCCCTACAATTTCCCCTGGAGGTATGTGATGGCCGCCGGCAGGCTGGGTGCCCTGCTGGAGAACAACTATATGGTACTCAACCTCAACGAGGCTTCAAAGATTGCCGACGAATCCTGGATCAGGCCCGGCAAGATTATACGTGAGACGCGCCTTACCGACGCCAACTCCAAGGCCTGCATTGATTTTGCGGCGAAACACAATATGCAGTACATCCTGTATGACTGGAAATGGTACGGCCCTTCCTTTGACTTCGCATCGGATGCGACAGAGGTTGTTGTGCCCTTCAATATGGAAGAAATAGTGGAGTACGGCAAGGCACGCGGAGTCGGAATCTGGGTGTATGTGAACCAGCACGCCCTCCAGAAGCAGGGCAGGCATCTTTTCGAGACTTACCGCAAATGGGGTCTCGCCGGTGTCAAGTTCGGTTTCGTGCATTTTACCAGCCAGCATTGGGCAGACTGGGTGCACGGCCTTGTACGTGATGCCGCAGACAACCGCATAATGGTCAATATCCACGATGAATACAGGCCTACTGGTTATTCCCGCACATATCCCAACCTGCTGACCCAGGAAGGAATATGCGGAAATGAGGAATTTCCCTCCGCTACCCACAACACCATACTGCCTTTCACCCGTATGCTGTGCGGTGCGGCGGATTATACCGTGTGCTATTTCGATCCCCGCCTGAAAACCACCCACGCCCACCAGCTGGCCCTGCCGGTGATGTATTTTTCACCTTTGCAGACTTTGTATTGGTATGATACGCCAGCCCGCATAAAGGAAACTCCCGAACTGGCTTTCTTTGATGCCGTGCCTACCGTATGGGACGAGACCCGTGTCGTAAATGATGACATCGCCCGCAGTGCTGCCGTAGTACGCCGAAGCGGCGACAGCTGGTTCCTCGGAGCAATTGCCTGCGATGAGGGAGCTGACCTGACCTTCGGCGCATCCTTCCTCAAGGACGGCACGAAATATCTGATGACCCTTTATAGCGATGATCCTGCCGTGGATACCCCCACCAAGGTTGCGGTCAGGAAGTACATCGTGTCATCAACCTCCATATTGAATTTCAGACTCCTGCCCAAGGGTGGTGCCGCCGCCATCTTCACACCTGCGACACCGGCCGACCTCAGAGTGACCAAGGCTTTGAAAAAGAACACTGTGCTATGAAAATTGCCTTTTTGACTGCCTTTCTGCTGCAGATTGCCGTACCCAAGTTGGATACTGCCTATCCCAGACTTTCTGACGGTGCCATTTTCAAGGATGAGGCCAAGGCCGTGCATCGTGTGGACCGTTGGCTTTCCGATCCTGAAGCCCTGCGCTCACGCTTGCAGATGTATTGGGACAGCCACGCCACCGAAGTGTTCATAGAAGGGGAACAGTTCCACCATGCCGGCGGAGCCCCTGCTCCCGTACCCACTGTCCGTTATGTTGCAAACAGGGGAGGAGAGAGTGCCTGGCGCCGTCCTGCATTGGAAGATGTTCCTCCCTATCAGGACAGCCTAGGAATGTGGATGATCAACAAGAAGGACGGCACTGAAGCCTGGGTTGACCCCAAATTGACCGGAGGTGCCGCTGGGTCTATCAACAATGAGATAATGTCCATAGCCAGGGATGCCGCAGCCCTGTACCATCTGGGCAGGGGCGGGAAATATGCCGAGTTGGCTGCCGTCCTCTTCGATACCTATATGCAGGGTATCTATTGGCGTGACATTCCTGTGGATCTGGCTCACGGCCACCAGCAGACTCTTGTGGGCCCGACTTCCTTTGAAGTGATTCACGAAAATGTCATTGTGCCTTGTGCGGAGTGCTATGATTATCTGCATGATTATCTTTCGGTTCGTTATGCGGACAGGATTGACATTTATGAAAATGCCTTCCGCAAGTGGATGGATGCCATTATTGCGGGCGGTGTGCCCCACAATAACTGGAATCTCATTCAGGCCCAGTTCGTGCTGCGCGCGGCTATGGTTATCCGGGATGATGAATCCTATGCGGACGGCAGGGGCAGACGCTGGTATCTGAATGAGATATTGAACGGGAATTCGATAAGACAATGGTCCATAGGCAAGCTCATAGACTACGGCTTCGACAAGGAAGCAGGTGTCTGGACCGAATGCCCCAACTATTCCACTATGGTCATGGAGGAGTTTTCTTCTTTTGTTAACCTGGTGGAGCATAAGATGGGTATCAGGCTTCAGGACCATTATCCGGTGCTGGAAAAGGCTATAAGGACCATACCGCAGTATTATTTCCCCAACGGTATGATGACATCCTGGGGAGATACTTACTATACCCCGTCCAAACGCAAGTATTTCGTTGAACTTGAAGGAGATATGTCCGACTGGCAGACCCCCGTGTTCTGGAGCCCGGGCGTGAGCTGGTTCGCCGCCCGCAGTGGAAATGACCCCGCAAACTCCCTGATGATGAGTGTGGCGGGCTCCGAAGGCAATCACATGCACGCCAACGGCATTTCAATGGAACTTTACGGCAAAGGTTATGTCCAGGGTGTAGATTCCGGCAGAGGCTCTTCCTACACAGCCCTCGACCATTCGGAATATTATGCCCAGTTCCCTGCTCACAATACAGTCTGCGTGGACGGCGTTTCTTCCTATACCCACATGCAGTCCCACCATCCCTTCAAATTGCTTTCCTGCTATCCCGAGCCTTTGGTCAGAGAGTACCAGGAGGGCATAATGTACGGAGATTTCTCCTTTCTGGAGCCTGAGACTTATTCTGACCAGCGACGCCAGCTCGTGATGGTGACTGCCCACGGCGAATGCGGTTATTATGTGGATATTTTCCGCTCTGGCAAACGCGAAGGCGGAGACCGTTTCCACGATTATTTCTATCATAACATAGGCACATCCCTCGAACTTTCCCGTGCCGACGGGGAGGAACTTGGTCTGGAAGCTACGGAAGAGTTGTCCTTTGCTGGAGCCTCCATTTATGCGTATTCCTACTTGTGGGACAAGCGTTCAGCCCTGTGCGGGCAGACGGTGACGGGCAAATTCACGATGAACCTGCCCGGCGGCGGTGAGAACGGAATGAAGTTCTGGGCCAAAGGAGATGAAGACAGACGCTTCTTTACGGCTCTTTCTCCCAAAATCAATGCATTCAGGGGTACCCGAACCATGCCCTACGATGCCTATGGGGAGCCTTGCCGGACTTTTGTGACAAGGCAGTATGGCGAGGCGTGGGACCGGCCTTTTGTTGTTGTGTACCAGCCTTATCAGACGGGAGATACCGTCAGGATAAGTTCCGTGGACTTCAAGGGAGGTGACTGCGAACAGATTACGGTAACATTCGGTGACGGCACAGTGCACAGGATTATTTCATCGGTCTGCTCCGACCGTGTTTCCGGAGAAGGACTGCTGATGGACGGTTCATTGGCTGTGATATGCCCTGAAAGAGTGCTGCTGCGCGGCAGAAGGCTCTCCTGCATCCTGTCTGACGGGACAAGGGTGGACATCAATTCCGGGGAGGAGAATACAGTATCTCTGATGAAGGAAAGCGGCAGCTGGAAGGTAGAGAGCACGGCTGTATGTAAAGTCAAAATCGACGGCAAGAAACTCAAATGAAAACTATGATACGATATTGTAAGAACATCATTATGCCTGTACTTGTGCTGCTTGCAGGCGCTTCGTGCAGCAGTGAGGCGGATTTTGCGTCTGTGGCACTGGAGCAGTGCATAGGACAGACACGTCTGGCATTGTCCCATCTTGACGGGGATAATATGCACTCTCCCAGAAACATAGCTCCTGGAGACAGTGTATGGAGTTGCAGGGAAGTAAGTCAGGAACTCTGGACCGAAGGATTCTGGCCCGGAGTACTTTGGTATGCCTACGAGGCGTCCGGCGACGGACAGTTGCGGAAAATGGCCGCCCACTATACCGAAGCCCTGGAGTTCATAGCGAAGCAGCCTGCCTACGACCACGACGTCGGTTTCATCATTTTCCCCAGCTGCGGCAATGCCTACAGGCTCACCGGCGAGGAATATTACCGCACCTTAGTCCTGGAGACGGCGGAAAGGCTTGCAGAGCTTTTCAACCCTGCCGTGGGCACATTGCTTTCCTGGCCCCGTGAAATTCCCGCCTTCGGAGGTCACAATACCATAATGGACAACCTCATCAACCTTGAGACCCTGTTCTGGGCGGCTCAGAACGGCGGCCGGCCCGAACTCCGGGACATTGCCGTCATGCACGCCGACACAACTATGAAATACAATTTCCGGCCCGACGGGACTTCCTATCACGTGGCTGTATATGACAGTGTAAGCGGCAAACACAAGTACAGTTGCACTCATCAGGGTTACAGCGATGATTCAATGTGGGCCAGGGGACAGGCTTGGGGCATATACGGATACACGATGTGCTACCGTTTTACCCGCGAGCAGCGTTATCTGGATTTTGTGTGCAAGATAACTGATGCATATCTGGACAGGCTGCCTGAGGATATGGTGCCCTACTGGGACTTTATGGATCCGGAAATTCCTAATGTCAGCCGGGATGCCTCGGCGGCGGCAGTAGTGGCTTCGGCCCTGCTCGAACTTGAGGATTATGTTCCCGACGGAAGGCGCTATCACGATGCCGCAGTCAAAATGCTGCGTTCCCTGCATGACAACTACAATGCAGTGGGCACCAATGATGCCTTCCTGCTGCATTCCACCGGTCACCGTCCGGCAGGCAGCGAGATAGATTATTCCATCATCTACGCAGACTATTATTATATTGAAGCTTTGCTGAGGCTCAAATCGAAAAACTAATGTCATGCGCAGGGAATTCTTGTGTTTTGTTCTTTTCTGCTGTTGTGCTTTGTCTTCCGTGGGTCAGGTGCCCAGCTTTGATGCCGTTGTCAGCACCAGCCCTAAGTCCGAAGCTCTGATTGACGGACATAAAGCATATCTGCGCCTTCCCCGTGGAGGGGATGAGGTGAGGGCGGTCCTGTATTGCCATCAGAACATGACGGAAGAAGTGCTTTTCCGCAGCCCGGTCTTTCTTGCGGAAATGGACAAACTCGGGGTTGCGATGGCATTCGTCCAGAGAGGTTCCCAGAATTGGGATATGAGTGTCAGGGATGCTGACGGCCACAACTGCCAGGACAGATTCAATGCCGTCATGTCCCGCTTTGCGGCAGAAACTTCCCATCCTGAACTGGAGACAGCCCCTATCATTCCTTTCGGCCATTCTGCCCAGGCCACTTTTCCCTGGAATTTTGCCGCTTTCAATCCCGGGCGGGTGCTGTGCATCGTTTCATATCACGGAGATGCTCCCAGGACCAATCTCTGCGGATATGGACGCGCAAATGTGGAATGGGGACGTACGGCAAATATAGACCGTATCCCCGGCCTGATGATAGAAGGAGAGTATGAGTGGTGGGAGGCAAGGGTCAATCCTGCCCTGGCTTTCAGGATGATGTATCCCGATTCCCGGATATCCTTTCTTTGTGATGCCCAGAAAGGACATTTCGACTTTTGTGAAGATACCCAGATGTATATCGCGGCTTTCATTTCCAAGGCCTTGTCCTACAATGGTCAAGGTGGGGTGCTGTTCTCCCGCTGGTATGCAGATGGCCACCTCACTGATGACCCGCACGATTGTTTCTGGTATTTTGACGAGTTTATGAGGGATTGGACAGCCCGCCGCTACAGGGAGTCTGTCGGCAAGAAGATGCAGTATGTATCTGCAAGATTGAACGGAAAGACTCTAGTATATAATCCTGATGCTCACGTGAAGATTACCTGCAGTTCATCTGAAGAGATTCTTGAGTTCGAGCCTTTTTTTGTGGATTCGACCCGTAATCGGTCCTGCGATGCCCACGCCGATGTCAAGCCTCGCGTGGTCCTCATTTCAGGGCCAGCCGTACAGATAGGGGAAAACCGCTTCAAGGTCGATACTGATTATTTCGGCAGGGATCCCGAAAGGATGTGGAGGGGAATTACATTCTGCGTGGAAGCCGATGGGGATGCGCAATACAAATGTGCTGTCCAGGAAATCAATGTAACTGTAAATCGGAAATAATGAAATATTTGATGCTTTTCAGCCTGTTGTTCACAGGTTTTGTCAATCCTATACTCCACTCTGATTATTCCGACCCCGATGCCATTTGTGTGGATGGGGAATACTGGATGGTGTCCAGTTCGTTCAATTGTATCCCCGGTTTGCAGATACTGCATTCTGCCGACCTCGTCAATTGGGAGATAGTAAATGCCGGCATCCCCCGTTCCCTTTCGCCGGTGGATGTGTTTGACACTCCAAGGCACGGCTGCGGCGTATGGGCACCGGCCATACGCTACTTCAACGGCAAATATTGGATATTCTGGGGTGATCCGGATTATGGGGTGTTCCAGATACACGCTGACCATCCTGCCGGGAAGTGGAGTGAGCCTGTACACGTGTGGAAGGGGCGGGGCATCATAGACCCCTGTCCGCTGCAGGATGATGACGGCCGCATTTATCTCGTACACGCCTGGGCCGGCAGCCGCGCTGGTTTCAAGAGCGTGCTTGCGGTGTGCGAACTTGACGGGGAATGTACCCGCATTGAAGGTGAGCAGATTCTGGTCTTCGACGGCAAGAAAAGTGATGACGATACGATTGAAGGCCCCAAATTCTACAAGAGGGACGGCTGGTATTACATATTTGCCCCTTCAGGCGGTGTGAAGGAAGGGTGGCAGGTTGTGCTCCGTTCAAGGAATGTTTACGGGCCCTATGAATACAGACGTGTGCTTCATCAGGGTTCCACCGACATACACGGACCGCACCAGGGTGCCTGG
>JAEDMF010000147.1 GCA_016303175.1 Bacteroidales bacterium | reverse complement strand
GGTTGGCTCTGGCTCAGGTTCAGGGGTTGGCTCTGGCTCAGGTTCAGGAGTTGGCTCCGGTTCAGGAGTTGGCTCTGGTTCTGGTTCCGGGGTTGGTTCCGGTTCGGTGCCAGGGGCGACGCCGTCAACCACGAGCACGTCGCTGTACTTGCTCAGACTGAGGTCGAATACATAGCCCTTGCCCTGTTCGAAAGCCTTCTCGGCAGTAAGCTCGAGTACGGCATTGTGGCTCTCTCCTGTGATCTCGAAGCGTATTACGTCTCCGGCCTTGACAACAGGAAGTACGCTTATCCAGCGTGAAATGGTGCCGCTGAGTGCAACGCCCTCTTCCCAGTCCATCGTGATCGTGCTTTCGCTGCCAAGATTGCTTGATGCAATGCTTCCGTTTACAGCGCTGAAGTGGAAGCTGCCGGCGATCAGTACCTGGTTCTCTCCGCGCTTTACGCTGACTTTCACGGTCTTGAGTACATCATCCGCGAGAGCGGTACCGTCTGCGTTGAGGTCCACTTCCACCACGGAAAGGATGTGGGAGAAGGTCATCGTGTAGGTGTTGGAGAAGAAGGATGTCCTCTTGAGGGTTCCGGTCTTGTAGGCCCCGTGGAGAACGCCGCTTGTCATTTCCTGGACTGCAGGCACGTTTCCAAGACAGTCGGAGCTGCTGCGTCCGGCATTGTCGCTGCCGTAAGGGTAGTAGGCATATTTCGGAGTGACATAGCCGCTTTCAGGATAGAACTTTGGATTGGTCTCATTCCCGCTGGTCTTGCGGAGGAAACGCTTGTGGTTGCCGTTTTTGTCGAAGACACCCAGTTCGTCACCCGCGGTCCATACGGTGGACACGTTGGCGCCGTCCGTAACGCTCGAAACGCTTGTTCTGCTTTCTTCGAAAGGGGAAACGGTGGTTGCATCGATACAAGGCAGAGGTTCGTCATTGAAGACCTCCTTGTTGGTGCAGGCACAGCAGGCAGCTAAAATCATTGCCGCTGACAGGGTTTTGAATCTTTTCATATAATTGTGTATTTGGTGCGCAAATGTCAGTAGGTTATATCGAGTCGGGGAAGGGGATCCGGCTGCGCACAATGGTCAATTCCAAGTTTTTTGGCTAGTCTGCGCAGCAAAGGTAATCATATTGTATGAATATTCCAAATGCCTGATTATCCCCCGCTTATTCGATAATATCTGGACATTGCACCGGAAAAATACTATCTTTGCAGGATATATATACGTAGAGCTTGATATATGATAACGACAGAGCAGATCAGGGGCCTGCAACAGCGGGTGGAGGCACTGCACAAGTGCCTGGATATAGAGGGGAAGAGAGCCGAAGTAGCGAGCCGGGAGGAGAAAACCCTGGCCTCGGACTTCTGGAATGACCCAAAGGCGGCCGAGGCCTTTCTGAAGGAGACCTCTTCCGTAAAGTTCTGGGTGAGCGGATATGACAGGGCTGCATCTACAGTTGCTGACCTGGACGTGCTTCTGGAATTCGCAAAGGACAGCGGAGCATCGGAGGAGGCAGAGACCGACGAGTCCAGGGAACTGGACAGGGCTTATGTCGCCGCGGCAGCGGAACTGGAAGCTCTGGAACTGCGCAATATGCTCGGACAGGAGGGCGACAACCTGGGGGCCATACTTACAATAAATTCAGGCGCCGGCGGCACCGAATCCAATGACTGGTCTGCGATGCTGATGAGGATGTATCTGCGCTGGGCCGAGAGGAACGGCTACAAGACCACCGTAACCGAAGAAACCGAAGGGGACGAGGCGGGCATAAAGTCCTGCAGCATAGAGGTCGAGGGCGACTACGCCTTCGGCTATCTCAAGGCGGAGAGCGGAGTGCACCGCCTGGTCAGGATTTCTCCGTTCAATGCCCAGGGCAAGCGGCAGACCACCTTCAGCAGCGTATTCGTATATCCGCTTGTGGATGATACAATAGAGATAGAAATAAATCCCGGAGACCTTGAGTGGGACACCTACCGCAGCAGCGGCGCGGGCGGACAGAATGTCAACAAGGTGGAGACAGGTGTGCGCGTACGCCATATACCTACCGGAATAGTGGTCGAAAACACCGAGACGCGCAGCCAGCTGGACAACCGCAACAACGCCCTGCGCATTCTGAAATCGCGCCTCTACGACCTGGAGCTCAAGAAGCGTCAGGAGAAGCAGGCGGAACTGGAAGGACAGAAGCGCAAGATAGAGTGGGGCAGCCAGATACGCTCCTACGTCCTGCATCCTTACAAGATGGTCAAGGACCTGCGTACCGGTTACGAGACCTCCGACACCCAGGGCGTCCTGGACGGCGACCTGAACGAATTCATGAAGACATATCTGATGAATAACTAGTTATATATAAATAAATTATGGCAACAGAGTTCAAAGATGAAATACCCATTTTGATACAGTTAAATATATAAAACAGCGAATCTTTGAGAATTATATTGACGAATAATAATGAGAAGATACATTAAAATTACAAGTTACTTGTTGGGCATATCTCTGCTAGCTGGATGTTCGAAGTGGAAGCATGAAGATCCTGAAATTTCTTTTAATATACAGGCTATCAATCTGGATGGTGCAAAAGCAATGGCCCACCTTCAGAGCGGAGCAGGTGGAACTAAAGCTTCTGTTGACTTTGAACAGGAAGATGCTCTATATCTGGTATATGACAACAACGAGATCCGACTTCCAGAAATCAGGTTTACGGTAGATGTTCCAGATTCTTATTCGGAGTGGGAGAAGAAGGAGATTAAGGAATGCGTTAAGGTGACCATTGAGAAACCTAAGTTAAAAGATATAGGAAAATATGTTTATGTCTATTCTTCCCTGACATACCAGCTGATGATTCCTGGTTTTTTAACTTCTCCTATTGTGCCGGGTTGGGGCCCTGGAGGACAATTCTCTATTCCTCATTGCAATACCCTTGTCAGGAAGAAAGACGGCCTTTGTCTGACAGTTGATGATAATATCGGGGGACTCTTATATGAAGATAATTCCTTGATAGAGGAGGATTCACAGGGTAGATGTTATATAGTTTCATATTCCGGGTATGCTGATAAAGTGCAAGTTGGTAGGTTAATAGACGAAGATGGTGGAGTTCAGATCAAAATGTTTGATGTTGTTGATAAAACTAACAGGAATTCAAATCTACCAAGCATACTGATATCTGATGATATTGCATATATTGCATGCAACTCGTGGATTAAAGACCAAGCTTCTATTTGTGATATCAATCCTAGTGTGGCTTTGGTTGCTGTATCTCCGGATCTTACTTGCCAAAGGATGTATTTTAATGGAGACGGATTAGTTGCCCTTCGAAAATTTGGAAATGATATTTATTTGTTTGCGGTGGAAGAAGGACGTTTATCTGGTAGTGAGGAGAATATTTTCAAGGTATATAATGTGACTTCAGGAGGTGAATTGGTCGCATCGAATACGTTTTTTTTCGAGGCTCCCCAAAACTTAAGAAACTTCACTAACAACAGTAATATTCCATGTGAAGTTATATCAGAGAAAAATGGGGTGTTTACATGCTATGTTTGTGGCAGCATATTGCAATTTGATGCAAACAGTGGAGAGAGTTCTGTCTCTGCATTGAATGAGGTCGTTAGTGGATATCTCTCAAATTCAGCAGTGGGCATGTATCCTGGTGGAGCCATGTATTTGGTACATCTCAACGAAGAAGGCAGCTATGCAGAGTTGCTTAAGATTGACGTCCAGACTGGCATAGTAGAGCAGTTGACGAAATTTGATGTTCCTAAAGAATTAGGTCATAGAGAAATTGCTCTTGTGGATGAAAGTCAAGGAATACTGCGTGTTACTGTAAATAACACAAGTATGGATGTCGTTGATTCGGAAATTGCCAAAGCCTACGCGGACGCTAGACATTATGGCATCGACTTCGGCTCATACAAGGTTGTCAATGTTGTGCCATTGGATGATGATCTTGCATCTTCGCAGAATTAGCAAAATCCGATATTATGATGAAAACCACTGCACTCGCGGTGGCTTTTTTCCCTGTCCATAAAATAGGCCGTTTTCATGGATATGAGTCGTTTATTTTATTATATTCGCATGATTTGAACGAAAATTTAACTAACATTATAAAAAATGGCAGATTT
>JAEDMF010000146.1 GCA_016303175.1 Bacteroidales bacterium | reverse complement strand
GTATGACGACAGAAGCAGACTATATTGCATATATGGAGGAGCAAATCTCCGATGCTAGAGCCGAGGGTGAAGCCAGAGGTGAAGCACGAGGCAGGGCTGAAGGCAAGGCTGAGGGACTCGCCGAAGGTGAAGCTAAAGCTCAGTTTACGATTGCTAGAAAAATGAAAGCATTGTCTCTGCCCGAAGACCAGATTGTTGCAGCGACCGGCCTCAGTATTGAGGAAATCAGGCAGCTGTAATTATTGCGTTTCATTCTTTCACTTCGTCTTGCGATAAAATTCACTGGACTCAGGTCTTGCGTCTTTGACTCAGGTTTCGCTCATTTCACTCACGTTTTACCATCCGAGTCTTTTCACTGTCATTGGTCTCCTTCCGACCTAGGGCCTCTAGTCAGCCTATGAGAGTCAGGCAAAGGTAAACAGTTTACGGATGAACCAAATATCCAGATTACTTGAGTTCTTAGAACGTGTGCCTTTTTACTGTGGTGTTCTTTATTACTCTATTTCTTGGTCTGCTTGAGAATAAATTCCAGTATCCGCTCCATATAAGTGTAACTGCCGGTCCCTTCCGAAGCCTTCCGGTTGAAGCAGTGTTCGCGACTGGCAAGTGTATGCAGTTCGCTTTGGATACCCATTGAACGCATTTTCTCCCACAACCTTACGGAAGCCATTGACGAGTAGCCGTCCTTGTCTCCGTGGATGAACAACATAGGCGCTGTCTGCACATCGAAACTGAAATCTTCCACGAAACCAGCATCCACACCCAGATTGGCATTATGTCTGTCGGCTCCATCCAGAAGCACATAGGCCGGGTATATTCCTATGCCCCACTGAACAGCGCAACTTGTTTTGTCAATCTCGTCAACACGCCTGTAGGCCTGATGGACAGACGAGGTGACACCCATCACAGTAAGATGGCCGCCCGCCGAAGAACCCATTATACCTATCTTCTGCGGATTCAGCCCATAGCCCGCCGCCTTGGACCGCACCAGGCGCACCGCCCTCTGCAAATCTGCCCACGCCGGAGTATGCTTCGCCAGACCGCTCTCCTTGCTCGGCCTGCCATTGCGATATTGCAGAGTTACCACCGTTATTCCATTGTCATTCAGGAACCTGCGCACCGGGGCCACTTCAAAGGAATTCACGGAATTGTAGTGATAGCCGCCCCCCGAATAGATAATCTGGATGGCATCGCTCTTGCGCTCCTTGGGGAAATGCCACTCGATAAAAGGCCCATACTTCATCATATTTTCCTCGGTAAAAGGCTGGGCCAGTTCCTCTTTGCTCATTTGTGAGGAAGCCTTCTTATAAGGGGTGAAGGCATCGGCGTAAGGCACCTTCCCCTCCGGCCAAAGAACTTCTTTTACATACGCACCCCTGGAATCATCAGAAGGATACCTGTCAAGCAACTTGACTTCCTCTTCCAACTTGCCCAGAAAACCCATCTGGCGCATAAATTCAAAGCCTCTTTCTTCACCCAGAACGGCGTGCCCTATTCCCGGGTAAAGATGCAGTTCCGCGGGAATCTTGCGCTTGTGCAACTCTCTGTAAATCAATGTTGAACCATTGGGACTGTAAGGGTCTTCACCACCGTGGTGCAGGCTCATCGGGCAGGTCTTTGCATCAAAAATGAATAGCGAATCAAGCCGCACATCCGGACCATAGCCCTCACGTACGGCAGGCCTTCCTCCGGCGGCATCGGTAGTGACGTAGGCCGGCGCGAAAACCACGGCAAAATCCAGTGAACAGCCAACCGTGTCTTTGGCGTCAATTGCCTCGTACGCGCCGCGCGTGGAGGAAGTGGCCAGTTGCAGAGCCAGATGAGACCCGGCAGACATTGAGAAAGTACCTATCCGGTCAGGGCTATAGCCCCTTTTGGCCGCTTCGCTGCGTACTAGACGGACAGCCCTCTGCCCATCCTCTAGCGCGCTCTGGTATATCGGCAGACCAACAGGGCGGGGCGTGCGGTACACAAGATTGACGCATTGAACACCCATATCGGTGAGCCGGCGGCACCAGCGCTGCACGTGCTTGTCGTCGCAGGCAACATTGTATGAGCCTCCTGAAATTGTTATCACGCAAGTCCCGCAACTTTTTTTCGGGTCTGGAGCCTCGTACCATTCGAGGTAGGGGAGGCGGTTCTTATCGGGCTTGAATCCCTCTTCTTTTGTGACTTCACTCATCGCCGCAATCTGGTGTTCCTGCGCGTGGGGCATTTTGCCCTTGGGCCACAAATATTCTCTTTCGAGTCGGGCGGACTTGTGTTCTGGCCCTTGTGAATTTCTTTTCTCGGCATTTGCTGAAAGAGCGAAAACCAGCATTAGGGCAGAGAAGATAAGGCTTCTGGCTGTTTGCATAAGGATGTACTTTAAAATTTACTTTGCAAATATAAGAAATCAGAATAAAATTGTATCTTTGTACATTGTTGAAAGGCAAATCATCAACAAGTGAAGGGGAGGAAGTGCGTCTGCGGAGCCGTGGATGTCGCCTCAAAGCGGAAGACGTTCATCTGAGTTAAACGCTTCAAATCCAACGTAATTTTCCGTGCCCGGGCGTTCACTCTGTTGCAGGAATTTTCAAAATGTTCTGCATCGGGTTGGGGACGTTAATGCCTTTTCTCTGCAAAAAACTATGGAAGAGCTTCACTGGTACGCTTTCAGGATATTCCGCAACGGACGCAATGCATTCATCCGAAAACTTGCAAACGATGGGGTGCGCACGTATGTGCCCGAGAAGGTTATCGTAAAGAATGACCCTGTCAAGGGTGAAAAGGTCGAAAAGAAGCCCATATTCAACGCCATTGTTTTTGTGCAGACTACGGCAAGTTATGTGAACGACATACGTTACGACCAACTCACATTGGCTTTTCCTTATCTCGTCCCCGGAACCAAGTTTCCGGCTGTCATTCCAGACATTCAGATGCACAACTTCATCGAGGTGCTTCGGCTCGGAGGCGATTCCGCGGAAATCTACAAGGGTGAGTTGAACCCCGGAGACAAAGTTCGTGTCACTCAGGGTGTTTTCAAGGACAGGGAGGGCTATGTGACCCGCGTGAAAGGCAACAAGAAATTCGTGGTGGCCATTGAAGGCGTTGCGGCGGTTGCCACGATTTACATCCCAAAGGCTTTCCTGACCCCAATCCCCGATGGAAACCCTGCCAGCCCGCAACTCGAAGAGAAATAACCCTAAACAGATATGCAACTCAAAATCCTCAGTAAACTCATAAACTGGTACTTTTCCAAATCAGCCTTACCCTACTGGTGCGTGCTGATTATGGACAGCATCATAGTGATGTTCGCCGGCTACGTTGGCTTCTACTTCAATCTTGGAGGAGGAGTCCTTGCCAGCCATTTCTGGACCATTACAGCCATACTTGCACTCTGTGTCCTCATTTGCTTCCCCTACTTAAAGATTTTCCATACCTACTCGGGCATACTCCGTTTCAGCTCTTACCGTGACCTGCTGAACATAGCCATCGCGGACTTCTGTGCAATCGCCACTTTTTATCTCATCTTCCTGCCCGTCGGCCACTCAGGCCTGCTCGACCCCGCTGTTATCCCCGACCTGGAAGTATGCACCTTCATAATGTGCATCTCCACTATGTTGATGACCATAGCGCGCATATTGATGAAGACGCTCTTCCAGATGTTCCGCGCCGAAGATGCCATGCACGCCGTTATTTACGGCACCAAAGCCGGTGGCATCAGCATTGCCGACAGCATATCGGCCCAGAAAGAAAAGAAATACATCCTCAAGGGCTTCATTTCCGACGGTGCCGAGATGAAGAAAGCCTACCTGTTGGGCAAGCCGGTTTACCTCAACCACCCCGGACTCGCCGCATCCCTTGCCGCAAAAGGCGTGAAAGTGCTGCTCGTCTCCCCTTTGAAGACCGACCTCTTCCGCAACAACAGCACTATGGTGGATGAGTTCATCGGGGCCGGCATCAAAGTGATGCTCTACGCTTCGGAGGTAGAGTGGGACGGAAAATCAAGCATCCAGGGCCAGCTTCAGGAAATGGACATCGAAGACCTCCTGCCCCGGGACAAGATTGAGATTGATATGGCGGCCATAGCTGACCAGCTCAAGGACAAAAGCATACTCGTAACAGGTGCGGCCGGCTCGATAGGCAGCGAAATAGTCCACCAAGTAGCCCAGTTCCATCCCAAGTCAATGATACTTGTTGACCAGGC
>JAEDMF010000145.1 GCA_016303175.1 Bacteroidales bacterium | reverse complement strand
GCACTATAACTGCCCTGCAGGCCATCGGCTTGAAGGTACCCGGAAAACGCATTGTCATCAATCTGGCACCGGCAGATCTGCACAAGAGAGGCAGCGGTTATGACATACCCATAGCCCTGGGTATCATTGCGGCTTCGGAACAACTCCATGTCCGTGGTCTTGAACGATTCATAATTATGGGAGAACTCGGATTGGACGGGTCTGTGCGGCCGGTGCCGGGAGCGCTGCCCATTGCAGAAATGGCTGCTGCCGAAGGCTGTCCGGCCTGTATCCTGCCGCTGAGAAGCGCGGCTGAAGCCGTACAGATATCAGGAGTAAAAATCTACGGAGTAAAGAATCTTAAGGAGGTACTGCAGATAGTCTGCAGCGACGAGGGTGAGAACGACGAACTGCTTATCCGAAACCGTATGAATGACGAAACCCTTCTTCCCCAAAAGCAGGAAGGCAAACTCAACGAGCCTATGGATTTCTCTGAAATAATGGGGCAGGAAGCGGCCAAAAGGGGAATGGAGATTGCTGCCGGGGGAGGACATCATCTTTTGATGGTAGGTCCTCCCGGCGCCGGAAAAAGTTCCCTTGCCAAAGCATTGTGTACCATACTGCCTCCAATGACCTTGAAAGAAGCCATTGAAACCAGCAAGATATACTCTGTGGCCGGCATCGGAGACCTGACCGAAGGGCTCATCCGCACCCGGCCTTTCCGCTCGCCGCATACCAGCGCCTCCGTCCCGGCCCTGATTGGAGGCGGCTCGGATTATATTGTGCCGGGAGAAATCAGCCTTGCCCACAACGGCGTGTTGTTTCTGGATGAATTCTGCGAACTGCCGAAGAGAACCATAGAAGTGCTGCGTGCTCCGATGGAGGACGGGAAGGTTGTATTGTCAAGATTGAGGAGTAAAATAGAATTCCCGACTAATTTTACCCTCGTCGCAGCGAGCAATCCCTGCCCCTGCGGTTACTACGGAGAAGGCGATCGTTGCACTTGCTCCCCGGGGGCGCGCAATGCCTATTTGGGCAAACTAAGCGGACCCATTATGGACAGGATAGATATTCAGCTGTGGATTCACGCGCTTCCGCCGTCGGAGATGCTCGGCAAATCCCTTTGTGAAAGCAGCGCCAGCATTGCCCAAAGGGTGGTCCGCGTGCGTGAAATCCAGAAAGAGCGCTTCATGCAGGAGAACATTCATTGCAATTCCCAGATGAACAACCGCCTGATAAAAAAATTCTGCCCCCTCGACAAGGACTGCACGGAGTTCCTGGAAGCTGCAATGGAAAAGATGCATTTGTCGGCAAGAGCCTGCACCCGCATCATAAAAGTAGCCAGGACCATAGCCGACATGGAAGACTGCACGGACATTCGCGTATCCCATATTGCTGAAGCAATCTCGTACCGATTTTTGGACAAACAGGCACTCTGACCCTGCGCGCGTTGCAAAACTTATGTTATCTTTGCATCAGTTATGGAGCACAGAATACATATTGCGACGCTAGCTGACATAAACAGGGCGGCGGAACTCTTCCTCAAAGAAATCGGTAACAACAATTTGTGGGCCTTCTACGGCAGCATGGGCGCAGGCAAAACCACCTTTACGGTGGCTCTATGCAAGGCCCTCGGAGTGACGGACGATAGCGTTTGTTCCCCCACATTCACCATCGTGAACGAATACAAGCGCAAGAACGGCTCCCCTGTCTTCCACTTTGACTTCTACAGAATACGCAACAACTCCGAGGCTATGAACATAGGGCTGGAAGACTATCTGTACAGCGGAGAGATCTGCATTATGGAGTGGCCGGAAAATGTCGAGGACCTGCTGCCTGACGAGACCATACGCATTCGGATTAGCGTCGGCGAGGATTTAAGCCGGGACCTTGTCTGGGAAGACTGACATTACAACGGAAACGTTGTTAACTTAAGTTTCGCACGTGCATCAGGATGCTGCCTGAACCAGCGCTTCATCCACTTTACTTCGCAAACAACCCGAAAAGAGCAGAACCGCTGCCGGACATCGAAGCATAGACGGCCCCCTTGTCGTAAAGTGACTGCTTGAGTTCAGCCAACTCTGGATGGGAGGCAAAAACACTCTTCTCAAAAGCATTGACTACAACCCCCTTCCATTCCTCCACGGGCAGGGCCAGCCTTTCCTTGAGAGGTATCTTGGGCTGTTCGGGCACAATGCCGGCATAAGCCTCCCGGGTGCTGACGCTTATACCCTCCGGCACAAGCAGTTCCACCCTGAAAGCATCCAAGGCAGGCGCCGAATACTCCTCCATATTATCTCCCCTGCCGGAAACGAACATAGGTGAATCATATACAAAAAAGGGACAGTCACTCCCGAGTTGGGCAGCATATATTTCCAGCATCACGTCCGGAATGAACAAATCGAACATCTCGCTCAGAGCCCTCAAAGTAAATACGGCATCAGCGCTCCCTCCGCCAAGACCCGCCCCGACCGGAATATTCTTTTCCAGCCGGATAGATACCGGAGGCAACTGAAAATCCTTTTTGAGCAGTTGATATGCCCTGACCGTCAGATCTGTTCGAGGATCCCAGTCCACTTCCACCTCCTGTCTTCGCCCTGCTACCACAGCATAGCGCCTGATTTCCACGCTGAACCTGGGAGCCTCCTCTATTTCCAGAACATCTGAAATTCCCTTATACGGTACGAAGAGTGACTCAAGGTCGTGGAATCCGTCTTCTCTTCTGCGCAGGATGTCCAGACCTATATTCAATTTGGGATGCGGATGGACAATCATACAAGAGACGAATATATTTCTTCCAGAACATCCGCCGGCAAATCCTCCGTGACCGGAGAAAGGAAAGATATAATCTGCAGCCTGCGCGCCTCTTCCAAGCTGATTCCTCGACTGCGCATATAAAATTGCTCATCCTCGTTGAGGCTGCCCACAGTGGCGCCGTGGCTGCACTTGACATCGTCGGCATATATCTCCAACTGCGGGGAGGTCTGCACCACGGCAGTATCGCTGAGTTGCAAAGTTTGGGCTGTCTGGTAAGCTTCCGTCTTCTGGGCATCAGGAGCGACAACTATCCTGCCGTCAAATTCCACCCGGGCATTCCCGTCCACAAGTCCCCTGAAAAGCTGGTTGGAACGGCTTCCTCCGACTGTATGACGCATATTCACACGAATACTGGCCTTGGCTTCTGCGGAGCAAAGATACAGGCCCTTGAGTTCGACGTCCGCTCCCTCAGCTTCCATATCTATGTCGAAAGATGCCGTCCCGCTGTCACGGCACACAAGGCTGAGCCGCAATGTCTCCCCTGCCGCAACGCGCTTGCTGAAACAGATGTCTCTGCCTTCCAGAATTTTTACGCCATTCTCAAAAAGAATCATAACCCTTGTCCTCTATCAGGTCAACTATCTCCCTATACGGCCCTGCTTGAGCACGTGCACAACATCGGGCACAATCATCTCCAACAGCCTCTGATAATGGGTAATCACTATTATGGACTTGTCATCCGTCTTAAGCGTACCCACGCCCTGAGCCACTATACGAAGGGCGTCCACATCCAGACCGCTGTCCGTCTCATCCAAGATTGCCAGCGAAGGATCCAGCATAGCCATCTGGAAAATCTCATTTTTCTTCTTCTCTCCCCCGCTAAAGCCCACATTCACGTCCCTTTTTGCAAAATCGGGATTCATCTTGACCAAAGCCATCTTCTCCTTCATCATCCGCAGGAACTCGGCGCCTGATACCGGCGGCAACCCCATAGACTCGCGACGGCAGTTGAGAGCAGTCTTCATAAAATTGGAAATGCTGACGCCTGGAATTTCCACCGGGTATTGGAAAGACATGAAAATGCCGGCCCAATTACGTTCCTCCGGACTCATTTCCAAAAGGTTGCGACCCATAAACTCCACGCTCCCGCTCGTCACCTCATACTGGGGTTTTCCAGTAAGCACAGAGCTGAGCGTACTTTTTCCGGCGCCGTTAGGACCCATTACCGCATGGATTTCCCCCCGGCGAATTTCCATATCAATACCTTTGAGGATTTCCTTGTCCGTACCGGCTATTACTGCGTGCAGGTCCTTGATTTTAAGAACAATATCATTCATTTCAGGCTTTCTTTCTATACAATTTCATCCATTTGATCAGAGCAACTATACCATTTATGAGGTACAGCGAGCAAACAATAGGCATAAACACGTGTCCCACGCTGATGTGCAGGGCAA
>JAEDMF010000144.1 GCA_016303175.1 Bacteroidales bacterium | reverse complement strand
TCCTTATCATTTTTCAAGCCTTTAAGATTTATTGATTCATCCAAATAGTAACACCTTCGGAGCAGCCTTCTGGTCAACTCCCGCATCTGAGCCTGATTGGCCCGGTACACCCTCTTGTACAGCGTGTCCGAATTGTCGATTTGTACCAGACCACGGGATATGATGAAGGCTTCAACTATTTCCTTGCGGCCATAGCCCAGATTGTCGCCCGTCCTGTAATAGCCTGCAAAGTCGATATCGAAAACTGCACTTAGTGCTGACATTATTGCTGCGGTGGAACTGGCACTATAATATATGAACTTGTTGATAAGGCGTTTCGATGCCGGATTGATCGGCAGGTCAAGCAGTGCCACCAATTCTTCTTCGGGTTCACCGAGAGGCCTGTCAGATATGCTTGCGTGTGCGACAAGCAGTTCTCCAACAGGGTGGGTACAGCGGACCGCATATACTCCAGTACCTGGTTCCATCGGAAATAGATACCCGAAGTACTGAAGTTTCAAAGGGCTGTCAAATTTCAGGCGTATCAACATGGTAAATTATTACAACTCATAAAGTTAGCAAAAATTTTCGACATTATAACTTTTTTGTTACCTAATCAGGACTTCTTTTCCTTCCGCAATCAGCTGACAAAGGAACTTCCACGTACTTTCCCTGACATAGTCGGAATACCAGTCACCGGCATTCTTGCCGAGCTGTGCCCGGTACAATACAGGCATTCCGCGGCGCAGGTCGGAGATTTTGGCCTGGCGCAATCCCTCCGGCCTTTGCCTGTAATGCCAGAGCGAGCAGGATTTTCCATATACGTCGGCCCGCAGGTCCAGGAGCTCCGGATCCGGTGCGATATTGCCTTCATTCATTTTGATTTCGTCCATAATTCTTGCCGTTGTCCGGCCGGTATTTCAATTTTCTGCAGTTTTGACGCAGATGAGTTGCAAAATTCACTGACCTTTTGACGCACTGCAGAAAATTCTTTATAACTCATTGATACTCAATAGGTGTTTGTGCGTCAAAACTCCGAAGTATCCATTTGACGCCAAATTGCCCCAAAACGACATAACTTCCTGTGTATCAATCCGGTCAAAACTTTTTCGATAGTTCCTAAAATATTATGTTTTTGCAGTTTTCGGCGCGTCAGCAAAACCATTTTGACCCGTTTTGACGCACACTTTTGACGCACTGCAACTATTTCTATATCAATTGATTATATTCTATTTTCATATTATTGCGTCAAAAGGTCAATAAATTTTCCACCTTCAAATTCAGACAAATTTCCAACCTCGCCCAAAAAAGAGTGTACGGCGGACGTACACTCACAGTTTCTTGACCTTGACTGGTCCGAACTACATGAAAGGAGGTACCGGATTGTCTTCGTCTGATATCGGCAATGCTGTATCCCCGTGCCCCTCGTCTCTTTCCGGAGGTGTCCCGAGTATTGACACAGGGTCCAGTTCCGTTTCCGTATCTTTTCTGGTATCGATATAGAAGTAGTAGGTGTCCTCATAGCCTTCTTTCCTGCGTATATCGTTCCTGGACCTTTCCGATTCAGTCAGCAGCAGCTCTTTCGGGTTGAATACCCAGCCCTTGTATGCACAGAACATGATGAGTTTGCTTTTGAAGGTCCGGACCTTGATGCTTTCCTGGATTTTCTTGTTCAGTGTGCTCTTGTATGCTTCGAAGGCCTCGTGCTTGTTGACCAGGGTATTCAGGCGGGTTTCGGTGAACCAGTCTTCTGCCCACCAGATGAATTCGTCGGTAATGGCCCGCTGGAGGTTGCGCTGCTCGATCTGTTTCATAGGAGGCTGGATTCTCTCGTGGAGTTTGTGCCATACCGCGATGCAGTTGAACATAAAGTTGTAGAAGGCATTCATTTCTTCGGGCGTGTAGTCCTGGATGAGGTTCTTGCCGAATTCAGTATAGGGTGACCTTTCCTTCAGCCCCCTCATCTGATCATCCGTGTGGTAGTAGTCCGTGAATGCGGTGAACCAGGTGCGCCTTCGCAGTGAGGCATCAAATTTCTTGATTGCGTGGTTGGAGGTGAAGGCTACCTTGGGGCTATCCTTGAATTCCAGGATGAAGGCATCCCTGTTCTTCGTGTTGACAATCATCTTGCCCGTTATCATAGGCATAAACCGGTGGAGATCCATACTGTCGCTCAAATCATCGAAATACACCGTGTCTGTATAACCAAGTTTCACGCCTGCCAGCATAAAGTCCATCTTGGACGGATTAATCTCCTGTCCGGAGATGAAGTATTGCTTGCGCAGCTGTTCAGTACTGGTCATGAAAAGGGACTTGCCTGTGCCTCCGAGATGGGTCCCCTCGTCGGACTGCTCCGTCTCCATAGCATACAGGGCATACGGTTGGCCCTGTATCTTGTACTTGCTCATCAGGTATCCCAGGGCCATAACCTTGGAGATGAAGTGTAGATCGGTCTCGGCCTGTTCGTCATCAGTCAACCTCAGACCCATTTCTTCCTTGCGCCAATAGTTCCGGCCGGTGTTGTATACGAACTGCATAAATGTGCAGTCAGTCCTCTTGATGACGAGCCTATAGCGATAAAGCTCGTCTATAGCGTCAATTTCTTTCTTTGTTGATATATAATCGGGGGTGCCGGGGGTGAGTCCGGACAGCCTGAGCTTCAGGGCGGCGAAATGTTCAGTGTATTCCACGTCAAAGAACATTGCTTCAGGTTTGAAATTATGCGGGATAATTTTGCTGGAATATACCATCTGCTTGCAGTCCGATGGCTTGAGAAGTTGAACTCCATTTGCATTGACCTTGACAGGGCCGTTCTCGAAGAAGAAAGTGTCCGACCATTGGTCGAATGCGTTGAAGTCCGGCTTGATGACTGCCAGTTTCTCAAGACTGCTGCGGCTGATTTGCTGGCTGCGGTGTATCGTATTGGCCAGTGTCTGTGAATAGTAGGCAGCGTGTGTCCGGAGGTATTCTATCAGATGGGCAGAACAATGGGCGGAGATGCTGTCATCGTTGATGAGGGTGACAACGTTGTCCTTCACCTGGCAGAAGGCGAATTCAGTGGCATCCGGATTGGTTGCAATGCGGTAGTATCCCGAGGCCTGCAGAAAGGCATACAGTTGTTCGTTGTTGATGTCGTAGCCCCTGAACTCACCGGCGGAGGTGAATTTTTCCTGCCAGAACTTGAGCCCTCCGGCCAATTTGACAAGGTCTTTGAAGAGATGATAAGGGTCCTGGTTCTCCGGCCTTCGGAAGTGCACGAAAAAATCCTTTGCATCCTTGCAGGGCTTTCCCTTGCGGTCCTTGAACCTTTTTAATTCTTCCGGGAGACGGATGATGTTCAAGTCCATGAACCTGAGAGCAAGCCGGTACATGTTGGCAATGCCGGTGTCGTCGATATCATATAGAATGTATATCTTCTTTGCTATACGCTGCAGGAGATTGAACTCGTATTCTGTCAGGTCTGCTGTCTCGGAGTTCAGCCAGCAAACATGGTAGCCGGCTGCCTTCACGTTCAATGCATCGGATGGTCCTGAACAGATTATCAGTTCCTTCCATATCAGGTCTTCCACATTGACAGTCTCTTCGCCTTGCGCTGCATCCGCAGCAACCAGCCCAGGGTAAATACCTTTCTGAGCTTTCGCGTAGGTCTTCAGGAAGTCGGCCTCTCCAAAGATTACATCCGCAGGTTTCTCTCCCACATACATAAAACGGATGTCCCCAAGAGGCTGATACAGTTTGCCCCATTCTCCATAGTCATAGTAATAGATCGGATATCTGTCCGTTGCCACGATTTCATAGGATTTTCCTTGGTCATTCTTCGCTGTGATATAGGAGTCCACAGGATGCAGGCACAGCTGCTTGCAAACCTCACTCGTGATGTGGTAGCCAAGGTAATACAGTTCGCGATCCGTGAACTTGTTTGAGGGCCTAAGGTTCACCTTCATCTTGTCAGAGGGAGCAGCAGGCTTGATGTCCGGCTTGGGTTTTACAGGTACTGCCGCATCCCCGTCGAGTAGATGCGGTGCGAATTTGTTCGCAATCCAGGTGATGGCTTCTCCATATTCTAGCCCCTCTTCCTTCATCACGAGCTGTATGGCCGTCCTTGCTTTCGTATCCGTGCCACCTTTGTCCTGGAGGAACCATACGCCTTGTTTCTGGAATACTGTGCAGGACGGGTTCTTGTCGTCATCCCTTATCTTGAAATTCCGCCCGCGTCCGGAGAAGGCAGGA
>JAEDMF010000010.1 GCA_016303175.1 Bacteroidales bacterium | reverse complement strand
CCCGCGGAGATTCATAAAGGTGGAAGGCTTGAGCAGAATCAATTTATGCCCCCTCTCGCCAACTTCCGCTACGGACCCGTATCTACCTGAAGAAAAAACAGTGTTGGACGCCTTAGCCCAGGCATCCAACACAATAAATCCCATATTGTGTCTGGTATTCTCATATTCGGCTCCTATGTTTCCGAGCCCTACTATCAAGTAGTTCATAAGTCCAGACAATCAATGGGCAGACTACTTGCCCTCTGCGCCGTTCTGTGCAGAAGCACGGGTAGGACGTACAGAGCAGATGATCGTAGCCTTGGGTGAAACGATGGTAACGTTCTCATAGTGGAGGTCGCCGGCTACAATCTGCTTGCCGATACCAAGGGGAGTAGAGTCCACCTCCAGAGTATCGGGAAGGTCCTTCATAAGGGCAGAAACCTTCAGTTTGCGTGAAGAAACGAGCAATTTGCCGCCAAGTTTCACACCCTCGGCGTGGCCGGTAACAACAACGGGAACATTGATGGTCACAGGCTTGTCTTCGCTGACTGCGAGGAAATCCACGTGCAGGGCAGCGTCGGTAACGGGGTGCCACTGAGCCTCGTGGAGCACTGCAAGATAGTTCTTGCCCTCGAGCTCGATGTTCACGATATAAGCGTTGGGAGTGTCTGTGATGTTTTTCAGGTCTTTGGCCTCAACTGTGAAGAGGACATTTTCCATTCCTGCACCGTAGAGATTGCAGGGAACCAGGCCGGCACGGCGGATAGTCTTGATGGACTGTTTGTTGCCGGCAACGCGGATCTTACCGCTGATTGAAATCTGTTTCATTGAACTTTGTTTAAAATGTGTTACTCAGTCTTCCTTGCGGAAGACCCCATTGCACCAAAAAGCCTTTGAGGCATCGTAAGAAGCCGGCTTTTGTCGGGACTGCAAAGTTAAGCAAATATTTTTATTTGACAAGACCGGACGAGCGGTTCCACGCATAGTCCCGATATATGTCCTTCAAAGCTGCGGAGCCATTGCACGGAAGGAACATACTCAGCCCGCAATGACGACTCATATCTAAGCCGAAAGCCCTGGGAGTGGCATTTTTGTAAATGACCGCAGAGGCGAGGGCGGAATCCAACGCTCCCTCTTCCTCCGGACTCAAGCTGCAATGCGCCAGAATATCCTTCAAATCGTAGAACCAGTGCCAATTGTATCGGAAATACAATTGGACTTTCGAAGGGTTAATGGCATCCATTTCACTTCTGTGCTTTTCGAAAAGTCCGCCGCATACGTCGGCAAGGGCTTCCAGATGGCGGCAATCCACCACGGAAATGGTGCAGGAACTGCTCCTGTCGGCATATAGGTGATAGAAATCATCGGCAAGCCCCTTCACGTCCGGTCTGATGCAGAAAAGCAGTCTGGAAGTCATCCGACCATAAGGGAAGCCATCCGAAAGAATCTCTGTCTGAGAGGCGACATAATAGTCCACCTTGTCCTTGATTTCGTAGGCTATTTCTATTCCTCCCGCCAGACAGGCATCCATCACCAGATACTGGAGGTGCATATCCTCCGGGATGGCTGCGGCAAAATCCACGAATTCAATCTCTCTGGACACTTTGCTAGTCTCAACGAAATGGGCTCCGATGGTCTTGGTGTCGTGCTCCGCCGTAAGAAAGGCGTAGCTGGATTGAAGTTGCGATGAGACGCCAGACTGCGACGTCACGCTCATCCACTCAATCGCATCGTTGGCCTTCCCGGTCCACCCGAGAGGCAGCCAACCCGTAGAATGGGACGAGAATATCATACCGTAGCGGCCATCCGGCACAAGTTCCTTAACGTACTCAAGCACCTTGTTCATCACTACCGCGCTTGCCGCCACATCCGTAGCCGGACAGCGCATCAAGGTATCCGCACAAACTCCGCCTTCAATATCCTTATAATATTCTACAAGTGTCGGCTCCACCGGGGTTTTCCAATCCGAACTGGTCTTGGAGAGTTGGCTGAAAACCAGGAATCTGTAAGAGCCCCTCTCGTAATAGTACGGAATGCGCGACTTAAGCACATCCTTGATATCCGCCTTCAAAGCATACGACAGATTGTTGTAACCGCAGGAATACATCAACATCACATTCGCGCTCATAAGGGAGCCTTCCTGACCGGAGGGTTCCTTGCGGCAAGCACCCGTCATAAACAGGACCGCCAAGAGCACAAGCGCCATAGCGTATGAAGCAAATTTCCTCATAAACGCTGCAAAATTATGGATATTTCTCCTCACTTGCAAACAGAAAAAAACCGGCCCGGAAGTGTTGGACTCCAGACCGGATCTCTTTTGAAGAATGAAGAATTACTTTGAAGCCTCAACGGAAGCCTTGCGGAATTCCTTCATATCCTTCATAATTTCGAGAGCGGCTTTGCGAGCGCGAGCTCCGGCTGCTTTGTTACCTTTCTCAACCTGTGCGGTTGCATTGATCTGGAACTGCTCGATGTCAGCAGCAATCTTAGCTACGAGTGTTTTCATTGTCTTTAAATGTTATAATTTGTGTTATTGATGATAGCCAAATCGTTGTGCTAATATATGAATTATGGAATAATCCACAAAATATTTGCCGAAAATTACAAAATTTCTTTGAAAATCACCTCCTTGGATGGTGCAGAAGTATCTGTTTTTGCCATTTTGAACTCTCTATGTGAGTGTAAATCTCCGTAGTCAAGATACTTTCGTGGCCAAGCATTTCCTGGACCAGACGCAGGGGCGCGCCATTTTCGACAAGATGAGTAGCAAAACTGTGGCGAAGACTGTGAGGCGAAATATCCTTGGCAATTCCGGCTGCGGAAGCCTGCTTCTTTATCATCTTGAAAATACTGACGCGGCTGAGCCGGCCTCCCCTGCTGTTCACAAAAAGGTATTCACTGTCGGAAAACGACGGTCGCTGTTCCATATAGGCCGTAACCGCAGCCACTGCCATCTCCCCGACAGGGACCAGCCTTTCCTTGTCCCCCTTGCCTATGATGCGCACGAAACCATCCTCAAAATAGAGATTGGACAGTTTCAGGCCCGAACACTCGCTGACCCTCAATCCGCATCCGTAAAGAATCTCCAGAATGGCTCTGTCGCGATAGCCTTGCCAGGAAGAAAGTTCTACAGTGCCAATCATTGCCTCCACCTCTTCGACCGACAGCACCGCGGGCAATTCACGCCCCAGCTTGGGCGCATCGATCTTGCGGCACGGATTGGCCTCGCACAACTCTTCCATAGTCAGGAAATCATAAAAGCACTTGAGTGCGCTGAGCATACGGCTTTGGCTGCGCGCGCTGATATGCTCTCCCTGCCGGGACGAGAAATTGCTGACTTTGCGCAGAGAGAAATACTCGCAGATATCCTCCGGAGTACACATAGAAGCATCCTTCCCTGCCCACTTCAGAAAGTCCCTCACATCACGAGTGTACGCTGCCACGGTATTGGGTGACAGCGCACGTTCAATTTTCAGATGATAGGAAAAATCCTTACAGAGTTTTGTATTGGCGTCCATATTTCAACTGCTGCCCGAGAAAATCATCATCATAACTTACAGCATAATCAATGATTTTGCCGAAAGCATTGCGGACAGGAGTAATCTCAGGGTTCACGAAACCGCTGAAAGGCTTGAGATTCAGAGCAGAGTAACGCTCTAACACCTCTTTGTGGAGTACAGGATCGATATGCACGGCGTATTTCTCCACCAAAGCCTTGCCGGCGGCATAATCCCCTTCGGATTTGATGCGCTGAAGTTCACCGAGCAGTTTGCCGAACAAAGTTCTCAAGGCCTCGTAGTCGTTGATTACGAAATAAGTCTTGCCGTCGCGCACGCGCTTCTCTATGACATTGTCCTTCAAACCCTTCTCATAACACCACTCGGCGATGAGCTTGCGGTTCTGCATATGGGCCTCGGTGTTTGGACGGCCGGGCTCCACACGAGTGAACTGAGTCATTATCCCGTTGCGGATATAGCTGTCATAAGCCGTCTTGTAGGCCTCGGCGTCAGGCAAGATGCCCAACTCCACAAGCTTGGGATCCGCCATATAGTACAGACCGAAAATGTCGGCGCGAGCCTCTTCAAGAGTGGAAGTGTATTCCTTGAGAGCATTCGCAGGAGTAGTGGGCAGCAACTGTCCCGAGCCATGGCCGAGGCACTCGTGCAGGTCGGTGTGCACATTGTCAGTAATAGCTCCGAACTTCCTGGCACGGCTGATTTCCGCCTCGTCCCAGGCAAACTCGCTGAGTATGCTCGTTGGACGCTCCTGGGCAGCCATCTTATAGGCATTGGTGATATTGCTGATAGTCACCGATTTGGAGCCATACTCCTTACGTATCCAGTCGGCATTGGGCAGGTTGATGCCTATTGCGGTTGCAGGATAGTTGTCGCCGGCTATTGCCGTCACATTGATAACCTTCGCGCTCACGCCCTTGACTTCCTTCTTCTTGAACCTTGCCTCCATAGGAGCATTGTCCTCAAACCATTGGGCATTGCGGCTGAGCAACTCCGTGCGGACAGAAGCCTCGTGGTCCTTGATGTTCACTATGCCCTCCCAGGATGCCTTGCGTCCCAGAGGATCGTCGTAATCCTCCACAAAGCCGTTCACAAAATCC
The DNA here is from genome assembly GCA_016303175.1 of Bacteroidales bacterium. Classification (GTDB taxonomy): domain Bacteria; phylum Bacteroidota; class Bacteroidia; order Bacteroidales; family UBA932; genus Cryptobacteroides. The sequence continues at coordinate 16,126 of JAEDMF010000010.1, read as the reverse complement.
ACAGTACCGTCGAGGTCCTGCACCCACTGGATGTTGTACTTGTCCCACAGACGCAAATCGCCTGTCTTATAATACTCGACAAGGGTGGCAATATACTCTGCCTGCGCGGGTGTCTCGGCAACCTTTGCGGCCTTCTCCAACTCCTCCACCACTTTTTCCAGAGCCTTGCCGTACAGACCGCCAACCTTCCAGGGAATTTCACGGATTACTCCGTCATCCCCCTTGACTACCTTGGAATTGAGACCGTAGGATATGGGCTCCTTGTCGGAAGGGTCTTCCATCCTGGCATAGAAGTCATTGACCTCATCCTTGGACACTCCCTCATAGAAATTGACCGAACTCAAGGCAATGAGGTCACCCGAACCCGTATATACATGCTCGGGATAAATTCCGGGATTGTAGATAAGCTCCATAAGCTCCTCCGAATACACACCTGCATCCTTTGCAAGCTCCTCGAAATAGGTCCTGTCCACAGAGGGAAGAATCTTGTTCTCAAGGTAGTGATGGTGGATGCCGTTGGAGAAGAATACTCTCTTGGCGTAGGTCAGGAACTGCTCCCACTGTTCTCCACCGGGATTTTTCTGCTTTTCGATTATGGCCTCCAAAGCATGGCGCACCTCAAGGTTGCACTTGCAGTTCTGGTCCCATATTATGTCGCGGCCCCATTTTGCCGCCTCGCTCAAATGATAGACATATTCCTTCTGCTTGAGGCTGAGCTCATCCCAACCGGGAATCTGATAACGCAGAATCTGCAAATCGGCAAACTCGTCGATAAGGTATTTGAATTCCGTTGTCTCTTCTTCAGCCTTGTTTTCTCCACAGGCAACCGAGCCTGCCGCCAATACTGTCATAGTTATAAGTTTCAATATATTCCTTTTCATACTGTTCATCGGGTTTATGAATTATAGTCCTGCCAAGACTTGATTTGGAGATCCTCCTGGTCCAAGCGGCAGAAGGCCTCAATGAAAGCGGAGGCCAGCCTTGCATTTGTTATAAGGGGGATATTGTGGTCTATGGCGCCACGGCGTATTTTATAACCGTTGGTAAGTTCTCTTCTGCTGTGATTCTTGGGTATGCTTATGACAAGGTCCAACTTGTGAGCGTGTATCATATCCATCACATTGGGCATTCCGTCCACCTTTTCGTCGGGCCAGGCCACCTCGATTGCAGGTACACCGTTTTCCGACAGGTAGCGGGCTGTGCCGTGCGAGGCGTAAATCGTATAGCCGGCCTTGGCAAGCGCCTGAGCGGCGTCGTGCAAAGAGGCCTTTTCCTTCGCGCTGCCGGAGCATATCATTATGCCCTTCTGTCTGGAAGGAATGCTGTAGCCGGTGGCTATCATCGAATTCAGAAGAGCCTCCTCGAAACTGTCGCCCATACAGCCGACCTCACCGGTGGAGCTCATATCCACGCCCAGTACAGGATCGGCGTTCTGCAGCCTTGCAAAAGAGAATTGAGAAGCCTTCACTCCCATCCTGTCAATATCGAAGGCACCCTTCTGGGCCGGTATGACGGGAGCGTCGAGCATAATGCGGGTGGCTGTCTCAATGAGATTTCTCTTTAGCACCTTGCTCACGAAGGGGAAGGAACGCGAGGCCCTGAGGTTGCATTCGATGACCTTCACATCACGTCCCTTGGCAAGGAACTGGATATTGAAGGGGCCCGAAATATTGAGTTCGCGGGCTATGGCGCGGGCTATCTTCTTAATCTGGCGTATGGTGGCGAAAGAACACTGCTGGGCGGGGAAGACCATAGTTGCATCGCCTGAATGTACTCCGGCATATTCGATGTGTTCCGAAATGCCGTATTCCACCACCTCTCCCTTGTCCGCCACTCCGTCGAACTCTATCTCGTTGGTTTCCGTCATAAACTGTGAAATGACCACGGGATAATCCTTGGACACCTCTGAGGCCGCAGCCAGGAAACGCACCAGCTCATCATCGTTGTAACATACGTTCATGGCGGCACCGGACAGGACATAAGAAGGACGCACCAGCACCGGATAGCCCACCTCCGCTATGAACTTCTTCACATCGTCCATATTTGTAAGGGCGCTCCACTTGGGCTGGTCTATGCCCAGTTTGTCGAGCATTGCGGAGAACTTGCCGCGGTTCTCAGCCCTGTCTATATCCACAGGATTGGTGCCGAGGATGGGCACTCCTTGGCGGAAAAGCTTCATTGCCAGATTGTTGGGAATTTGACCTCCCACGGACACAATCACACCGCGGGGATTCTCCAAATCTATCACGTCGAGCACCCTCTCGAAGGAAAGTTCGTCGAAATAGAGTCTGTCGCACATATCATAGTCCGTGGATACCGTCTCGGGATTGTAGTTTATCATTATGGACTTGTAGCCGAGCTTGCGGGCCGTATTGATGGCATTGACCGAGCACCAGTCGAATTCCACGCTGCTGCCGATGCGGTAGGCGCCGGAACCGAGGACTATGACTGACTTCTCATTATGATAATAATTGATATCGTGGTCCTCCGCGGCATAGGTCACATACAGGTAGTTGGTCAGCTCGGGATGTTCGCTGGCGACGGTCTCAATCCTTTTGACCACAGGCAATATCCCCTGTTTCTTGCGGAAGGCGCGCACCTTCAGCAACTGCTTCTCCATGTTACCCTTCTCCTTGAGCACAAAACGGGCAATCTGGAAATCGGAGAAGCCCAGCACCTTGGCCTGACGGAGCACATCGGAAGGCAGTTCCGCAAGGGAATTGAAGCTCTCGAGCTTGTGCTTGTAATCGACTATGTTCTTCATTCTGTCGATGAACCAAGGGTCAATTTTTGTAAGCTCGTAAATGCGCTCTATGCTGTAGCCTTCCTCCAGCGCCTGGGCTATCGCAAAAATGCGCAGGTCTGTAGGATTGGCCAGCTCGTCGTCGAGGTTCTCGAAGCGTACGTGGTCGTTGCCCACAAAGCCGTGCATGCCCTGACCTATCATACGCAGGCCCTTCTGGAGCATCTCTTCGAACGAGCGTCCTATGGACATTATCTCTCCAACGGATTTCATCGAAGAGCCCAGCTTGTGGCTCACTCCTACAAACTTCCCGAGGTCCCAACGGGGTATCTTGCATATCATATAGTCCAGCTCGGGAGCCTTGTAAGCAGAATTGGGCGTTCCCATCTCTCCTATCTTGTCGAGGGTGTAGCCCAAGGCTATCTTGGCGGCAACGAAGGCCAAAGGATATCCCGTAGCCTTGGATGCAAGGGCTGAAGAGCGACTCAGGCGGGCATTTATTTCGATGATGCGGTAGTCGTTCGTCTCGGCATTGAAAGCATACTGAATATTACATTCCCCGACAATGTTCAGGTGACGCACACATTTGACAGCAAGGTCCTGAAGCATCTTGACCTGGTCATCGCGCAGGGAGCAGGTGGGAGCCACAACTATGGATTCGCCTGTATGTATGCCGAGGGGGTCGAAGTTCTCCATTGACGCCACGGTAAAACAATGGTCGGAAGCATCGCGTATTACCTCGAATTCAATCTCCTTCCAACCCTTGAGCGACTCCTCCACCAGCACTTGGGGAGCAAAAGTAAACGCCGATTCGGCTATTTCCCTGAAAGTGGGCTCATCCGGACACACGCCAGAACCAAGACCTCCCAGAGCATAGGCGGAACGTATCATCACCGGATAGCCTATGCGCCTTGCCGCAGCCAGAGCATCCTCCAGATTTTCACAGGCCTGTGACACGGGCACCTTCAGGTCCACCTTGCCCAGTTCCTTGACGAAAAGATCGCGATCCTCCGTATTCATTATCGCCTCCACGGACGTGCCGAGCACCTCCACTCCATACTTCTTGAGCACACCGTTCCTATATAGTTCGGTACCCACGTTGAGGCCCGTCTGCCCGCCCCACGACAGCATTATACCGTCAGGACGTTCCTTCTCGATGATTCGGGTAACAAAAAAGGTATTGACCGGCAAGAAATAAACCTTATCCGCAATACCTTCACTTGTCTGGATTGTAGCAACGTTCGGATTTATCAGGATTGACGTTATCCCCTCCTCCCTCAGGGCTTTCAAAGCCTGCGAACCGGAATAATCAAATTCACCGGCCTGCCCTATCTTGAGTGCTCCGGAGCCGAGCACGAGAACCTTGTTGAGCTTCTTCATTGTCTTGGTAATCGTTTGTTTGGGCAAAGGTAGTTATTTGTCCGGGAAAAATGCAAGATTTTATGTTATCTTTGCAGGCGCAAAAATAACCTGAACTAGAAAAAAGCTGAGGTATGAATACCACATTCCGAATCGAATACAAAACAAAATGGGGAGAAAATCTGGCTCTTGTACTCGCAGACAAGAAGTACCCGATGAAATGGAACGAAGGTTCGATATGGAGTCTCAGCCTGAACCTACCGGACAAAACATTGCTCAAGGACTATACCTATATAGTAATATGTGACGGCCTTATAAGCCGCACCGAATGGAAACACCATAGCGTGGATCTGGATGCCGGAAGAAAGTCCCTCGTGCTGGAAGATGAATGGATAGACTGTCCCATCCAGGGTTGTCCCTTCCCGAGGGAGCACCAGTCCGCCAAATTTGACATCCCCGGTTTCAGGGGCGCCGGCACTGCCATCCCCGTTTTTTCTCTGCGCAGTCCGTCCGATTTCGGAATAGGAGAATTCAAGGACCTGAGGCCTCTGGTGGACTGGGCAGTCTCGACAGGTCAATGCATCATACAGCTGCTGCCCGTAAACGACACGACAAGACAGGGAGATTGGAAAGACTCATATCCCTACAATCCCATATCCTCCTTTGCCCTGCACCCCCTGTACATCCACCTGCAGGACCTTGGCATAAAGGAAACGGCTGCATTCAAGAGACAGCAGGCCGAACTGAACGCCCTTCCGGAGCTGGATTATCCCCGCGTTTTCAAGGCAAAGATGGCATTGATACGCAAAGCCTGGCTAAAAAGAGGCGCACAAGATATGGAAGACGCCTCATACAAAGCATTCTACAGAGAAAATGCTCCCGTATGGCTTAAGGAATACGCTGACTTCTGCGCCCGCAGGGACTCCCTGGAGTCGGAATACTACTGCTGGATGCAGTGGCACCTTGACAAACAGTTGGGGGAAGTGGCGGATTATGCCCGCAGCAAGGGTGTCTCCCTTAAAGGCGACCTGCCCATAGGAGTGAGCGCCGACAGCGCCGATGCATACTGGCATCCCGAATTGTTCAACCTCGACTCCACTGCCGGAGCACCTCCCGACTTCTTCAGCGCCGACGGCCAGAACTGGGGTTTCCCCACCTACAACTGGGAAGAAATGGCCAAGGATGATTATGCATGGTGGAAGAGCCGCCTGCGCAAGATGAGCCGCTGGTTCGACGCCTTCCGCATCGACCACATACTCGGCTTCTTCCGGATATGGGAAATCCCGGTAAAATTCACAAGCGGAATGTACGGGCACTTCAACCCTGCCCTGCCTTACTCCCGCGAAGAAATAGAGGGGAAAGGATTGCCCATTGAAGGGCTTTTCCACGAGGACCCGCGTCACAAAGGTATGTATCAGCCGCTAATCAGCCCCAAATCCGCCTCCCTTCCGGAATGGCAGCAAAAGGTCTTCGGGGAGATGTACAACGACTTTTTCTTCAAACGCCACAATGACTTCTGGAGGCGCAACGCCCTGAAGAAACTACCGGAACTGCTGGGAGCCACGGGAATGCTTGCCTGCGGCGAAGACCTCGGGATGGTGCCTGACTGCGTCAGCGGCGTAATGGAGGATCAAAAAATATTGTCACTGGAAATGAGCTGTATGGAGAAAGGCAGGCACTGGCCATACCTGAGCGTTTGCGCCACATCGTCACACGATATGGCCACGATGCGCATGCAGTTTGCGGAACGTCATTCAGGGGTGGATATGCTGCCTGAACAGGCACTCCAAACCCTTTGGGAGCACCTCAGTTCCGCTTCGATGCTGGCAATTTTCCCCTTGCAGGACTGGCTGGCGGTGGACAGGCAGGTACGCCGTAAGGATTTCCGGAATGAGCGCATCAACGATCACTGGCGCTACCGTTTCCATCTCAATATCGAGGAACTCTCCGGCTGCCGGGAGCTCAACGACAGTATCCTCAATCTTCTGAAGGCCACTAATCGAGCCTGACACAAAAGCAGGCGGCAGAACGGCGTGCAATTGCCACGAAAGTAGGCGGCAGAACGGTGACAGAATCAGTCGCTTGAACCTAAGCGTCGGCCGAGCCATTCCAGGCCAAGAACAAGCACAGCGCCGGCCACAGCACAAAGCAGAGCGGCAACAATATGGGCCGGAGCCTCAACCCCCAGTACGGGGTCAATATGAAGAGCAGAATATGTGGAAGGCAGCACCGGCATATCATTCGCGCCGTGCCAGGGCCACACCTTGACAAGGGAGCCGAGCACAAAACCCGCCAGCAGCACTATGGTCTGACGGTTCCACCTTGCCAGCAAGGCATGCAGCAGTTTGGCGAAGGCAAGCAGGCCACATACGCCGCCCAAAGCAAACACACCCAGCACAAGTATGCTGTGGCCGTCCAGCCTCAACACCCCTGAAACAGCTTCCATAACATAGGCATACTTGCCCATCACCAGAAGAACGAAACTGCCACTCAGTCCGGGGAGTATCATCGCGCATACGGCGGCCGCCCCGCAGATGAAGATGTACCACAGACCGTCGGGACTTTCCACGGGGCTTAGCAGGCACACCCCGACACCAAGGGCCACGCCGACGGCAATGAAGATGGCATCACCCGGTTTCCACCCTTTTATATCCCTGAGTATGAGCACCGAGGAAGCCACAATGAGACCGAAGAAAAAGGCCCAGGTCTGGACGGCATAACCCTCCAGCAGCACCAGCATCAGCTTGGCCAGGGAGAAAGTGGCAATCACGACCCCAGCCATGACGGCGAGCAGGAAATTGCCGTCGATATACCGCCACAAGTCTTTGAAACGGGCAGTGAAGAGCATACGCAACGCATTCACGTCACAATTGTTGATTGCGCCAACCAGCCTTTGGTATATGCCCGTGATGAAGGCCACAGTACCGCCGCTCACACCGGGGACCACATTCGCGGCTCCCATACCCAAACCCTTGAGGGTCAACAATATGAATTCCTTGATTGTCATAATCTCATAGTGTTCAAAGAAATTTATGGAGACTACTGGAGTTCAGCCTCTTCCAACTCCTTCAAGTAAGCGTCATACTTGGCATTGTAGTCCTCAAGATACTTGCGGGGCAGGGGGTCGGTATTGGGCGAACTGATTTTGAGCGGGTCCAGGGGTTTGCCGTTCTGCCATATACGAAAATCCAGATGAGGACCGGTGGAGCGGCCCGTCGAGCCCACATAGCCTATAAGCTGGCCTTGGGAGACCACACTGCCGCTGCGTATGCCGGGAGCGAACTTCCACAAATGCATATAGCAGGTTTCATAGCCCTGGGCGTGCTTGATTTTTATCCTGTTGCCTCCGCCGGAGTTGTCCCAGCCGCAGAGAGTCACCCTGCCGTTGCCCAAAGCATAGACGGGCGTACCCTTGGGAGCGGCATAATCCACGGCCGTATGAGGCCGGATCTTGCCTGTTACGGGGTGTTTCCTGCGATAGGTGAATCGGCTGCTTATACGGTTGTAGCGGAGCGGAGCCTTCAGGAACATCTTCTTCATTCCCTCGCCGTTCTTACCCCAGTACTTGCCGTATGAAGAACCTATGTCATAATACATCGCCCCCACCTGCTTGCCTTCGTTGGGAGTGTAAAGACAGAAATGCACGGTATCGATGGCCACGACCTCATCCTCACAAACACTCTGGGTATATATTATCTGAAACTGCTCACCCTCTTGAATACCGAAGAAGTTGATGCTCCACTGGAAAATGTCCACAAGGTTGGTCGTAAGTTCAGGACTCGCTCCGGCAGCTATCAGGTCATTCCACAGGGAAGATTTGATTTTTACGTGGGCAATGCGCCTCTGGTGGGTGATGGGCTTTACATAATTCCATGCATAAAGACTGTCGGCGCAGCGAAACACGGTGGAACCCAGCCTGGAGGCCGTATATACCAGATATTCGAGCTTTTCCCTGCCGGTGCTGTCACTGCTGAAATAAGCGTCCAGAACACTACCGCAACGAAACTTGCGGGCATCAAATACATCCTTGCTCGCGCTTATGAGATTGGCCGCATCGGCCCCACTCATACCATAATCCATCAACATCTTGCCAAAGGCCGCTCCGGAGCGCACAGTATCGGTACGCACGCTCAAGCCCTCGTCGATGAAACCATATTTGTTAGGCACAGGGACTGCCGCCTCTTTCTCATTTTTCCCGCACGAGCAGGCCTGGACAGAAGCCACCATTACCAGTGCCAGGACCAAGCCCCAGACCGTTTTAACACCTGACCCCCTCATATTGATTGATATTCTCATCCTACCTGTCTCCTATTCCATACCTGCCCACAAGTTCCCTGATTTCAGCCTTGGCGGCCTTCCAACGGGGGATGTCAATTTTTGTCCCTATGATTTCCACCACCTTGGCGGAGATGATGGAACCCACTTCTCCACAAGCCAACAGAGGCAAGCCGAGCGAATGGGCATATAGGAAGCCGGCGGCATAGGTATCTCCCGCTCCAGTGGCGTCAACAGCCTCTCCCGGCCAAGCCTGGATACGGTGCCATTCCTGACCGCTGCGGACCAGGGAACCCTGCTTGCCCAGTTTCACGACAGCTATGCTGCAATGCCGCGCAATCTCCTCCAGAGCCTGTTCAGGGTCGCTCATTCCGGTAAAGGCGCGGCTCTCCGTCTCGTTGGCAAAGACTATATCTATGTACTTGTCCACCATCTCGTGAAGGAAAATGCTGTTGCTTTCCACCACATTGTACGAGGCCATATCCAGGGATATGATGCAACCCGCCTGCCGGGCCAGTTCAATGGCTCTGCGGCACAAGGCCAGGTTCTGTACCAGATAGCCCTCTATATGGAAATAATCATAGCCTTCGAACATCTCAGGGCTCAGGTCTTCCGCTTCAAGTTCCATAGCCGCGCCCAGGTACACCGCAAAGGTACGCTCCGCATTTGCCCCGGTAATGAATACCATGGACCTGCCAGAGGCCTGCCTGCCGCGAAGGAGGGTGGAGCGTATGCCGTATTGCTCCTGATCGCTCCTGAAGAGATGTCCCAGCTCGTCGTCCCCAACCTTGCCGATGAAGCTGCTCGGCATACCGAAAATAGAGGTGCAGGTTATGGTGTTGGCAGCGCTGCCCCCGGCCACGTACTGTATCCCCAATTCCTTGAGGTCCTTCCATATAAGGTCTCCCGTAGTGGCATCCACGTGCTGCATGCTACCTATGGGTAGATGATATTTCTTCAATAAGGTGTCGTCCGGCAGAACAGCCAGAATGTCAGTCAGGGCATTACCTATGCCCAATATGCGTTTCATCGGCGTCAATATACTGTTTTAGGCAAAGTTAGCAAAATAATTACTAAATTTGTACACTTTATGAAAGTGTCAAATGTCATAAAATACCTGCTTTCCGCAGCGCTCGCCGGGGTTCTCCTGTATTTTTCATTCAAGGGAGTGCAGTGGAAAGAGTTCTGGACGGAGTTGGAGCATTGCAATTGGGAATTTGTGCTGCTGGAGATGCTTGCAGCCGTATTTGCCGTTGTATTCCGCTCTCTCAGGTGGCGCTGCCTGATAAAGCCCTTCGACCCTGACATGAAGGCCCTGACCACCTTCAACTGCGTAAACATAGGCTACCTTGCCAATTTCGCCTTTCCCCGCATAGGAGAGGTGGTGCGTTGCGGCTTCCTGTCAAGAAGAAGCAAGGCCAGCCATCCGGGAGAGAGCGACAAAGTGATAAGCTTCGACAAGGCTGTAGGCACGGTCCTGCTTTCGAGGACCTGGGACATATTGTCCGTATTCATTCTGATTGCTCTGCTGCTCGCCTTCCGCTGGAAACAATTCGGCACCTTCTTCACCCACAGCATGCTGGAACCCCTGCAGAAGAAACTTGACATCAGCCTTGGCTGGATAGCGCTTGCCGTGCTCGCCGCCGGAACCATCTTCTGCGTGGCTGTCCATCATTTCAGGGAACGCAACCGCTTCTGTGGCAAGATACACGGCTTCATCAAGGGCATAGGCCAGGGGTTCATCTCCTTCCTGCATATGAAGGGCAAGTTCCGTTTCCTGCTGTACACCGTACTTATGTGGCTGACCTACTGGACAATGAGCATGTGTGTGATATGGGCCGTGCCACAGGCGACCGCGCTCGGGTGGCCCGACGCGCTTTTCGTCTGTCTCGTGGGCAGCGTTGCCTGGATGGTACCCGTGCCCGGAGGCTTCGGAGCCTATCATTTTCTGGTTGCGCTCGCCCTTTCCAATGTCTATGGACTGAGTTGGGACAGCGGTATGCTGTGCGCCACGCTCAACCACGAATCACAGGCAGTGATGATGGTCATAGCCGGCATCATTTCCTATATTGTTGAAATCACAAGAAAAAACAGAATATGAGAGACCTTTATATAACGAACTCACTCTCCCGCACCAAGGAGTTGTTCACCCCCCTGAATCCCGGCCACGTGGGCCTGTATGTCTGCGGTCCCACAGTTTACGGAGACGCCCATCTGGGTCACGCCCGTCCCGCCATCACCTATGACGTGCTGGTACGCCTGCTGCGCCAGATTGGCTATAAAGTGCGCTATGTGCGCAATATCACCGACGTGGGCCATCTGGAGCACGATGCCGATGAGGGAGAGGACAAGATAGCCAAGAAGGCCCGTCTGGAGCAGTTGGAGCCTATGGAAGTCGTGCAGGAATACACCGAGCGCTACCACGAGGCAATGCGTGAGCTCAATGTGGCTCCCCCTTCCATCGAACCCCGCGCCTCAGGCCATATCATAGAGCAAATCAGGCTCGTGAAAACCATACTCGAGGCAGGCTATGCCTACGAGAGCAACGGCAGCATTTACTTTGATGTCGAAAAATACAACAAGGACCACCACTACGGAGTGCTCAGCGGACGCAATCTGGAAGATACGGTGGAAGGCACTCGCAGCCTCGACGGCCAGAGTGACAAGAAGGCTCCCTTCGACTTCGCGCTTTGGAAGAAAGCCTCTCCGGAGCACATTATGCACTGGCCCTCTCCCTGGAGCGAAGGCTTCCCCGGCTGGCATCTGGAGTGCTCTGCAATGAGCGAAAAATACCTCGGAGCGGAGTTCGACATCCACGGCGGAGGAATGGATTTGATGTTCCCCCACCACGAGTGCGAAATCGCCCAGAACGTGGCTTCCCGAGGCAAGGAAGGCGTGCGCTACTGGATGCACAACAATATGATAACCATCAACGGCAAGAAGATGGGCAAGAGTCTGGGCAACTTCATCACCCTGTCCGACCTTTTCAGCGGCAACAACTCAGTGCTCAGTCAGGCGTACAGCCCCATGACCATAAGGTTCTTCATACTTCAGGCCCACTATCGCTCCACTCTGGATTTCTCCAACGAGGCCCTGCAGGCAGCATCGAAGGGACTGGCCAAGGTACTGGGCGCAGCTCGGGATCTCAAGGCGATGGCGGCAGGCAAGCAGGCAGGAGTGGCATCGGAGAAGGTGCAGGAACTCTACGACAAGGCATACGATGCGCTTTGCGACGATTTGAACACCCCCATCGCTCTCGGCTACATCTTCGAGGCTGTAAAGCTGATAAACAGCGCTAAGGCCGGAAGCCTGAAACTGCAGGATGCGGATTTGGCCCTGCTGGAGCGCATGTTCTCGGAAATACTCTTCGGAGTGCTCGGCCTCAAGGACGAAGGAGCTTCGGACGGCAAAAGCGCAGAGGTCATTTCGGGATTGATGGATATGATACTCGAAGAGAGGCAGGAGGCCAAGGCCAACAAAGACTGGACAAAATCGGATAAGATACGCAATAGCCTCACTTCCCTCGGCATTACCGTTAAGGACACCAAGGACGGTGTAGAATGGAGCCTTTAGTAATCCTCAAACTTAGCCTACAATGAAACTGATTTCCTGGAATGTGAACGGCCTGAGGGCCATAAGTGCAAAAGGAGACCTGCACAAATTCTTTGCAGAGGCGGATGCGGACATTTTCTGCCTGCAAGAAACCAAAATGCAGGCCGGTCAGCATAACCTCGAATTCGAAGGCTACAGCAGCTATTGGAACTTTGCCGAAAAGAAAGGATACAGCGGCACTGCAGTCTATACCAGGATTGCTCCCCTGTCAGTGCAATACGGAATGGGCAAGGAGGAACACGACAGCGAAGGCAGGCTCATCACTCTTGAGTTCGAAGATTTCTACCTTGTCTGCTGCTACACCCCCAATGCCCAGGACGGGCTACGCAGGCTGGACTACAGGATGAACTGGGAAGATGACTTCAGGGCCTATCTGTGCGGGCTGAGCCGGAGCAAGGGAGTAGTGCTCTGTGGTGATTTGAATGTGGCCCACAATGAAATCGACTTGAAGAATCCTGCCACAAACCGCAACAATCCCGGTTTCACTGACCAGGAGAGAGCAAAATTCTCAGATCTGCTGGATGCCGGCTTTGTGGACAGTTTCCGCTATCTTCACCCCGATGCAAAGGATGCCTACAGTTGGTGGAGCTACCGCATGCGGGCCAGAGAGAGGAACGTGGGTTGGCGCATCGACTACTTCGTTGTATCCGAAAATCTGAAAGACCGCATTCAAGCCGCTTCCATCCATTCCGAAATCTTCGGCTCGGACCACTGTCCTGTGGAGTTGATAATCAATTAGGCAGCTCGGGGTTCGCAGGTTCTTTAATTGCAAACTACTTCCAGGATTGCAAGGCGGAGCGAAGCTGATCATCGTACCTCAGAGCCACCTGCACACCTGCACGCTGGAAACCGTAGCGGATGGCAATCTCCTGTTCCAACAGCGGTTGAATCTGGCTGCGGGACCTCTCCAGAGCTGTCCTCTTGTCGATTTTAACTACCTGTTCCAGAGCCGCGAGACTTTCCTTGGCGTACTCATACTCACCATCCTTCTTCAACTGACTGACAAGCATATCATAATAGGTCTCGCTCTCGCTGCGGGAATCGAAATTCTGCTCCACGGCCCAATCCACGAAGGCGGCATAATCCGCATCGCTCATACTGAAATTGCCCGGATCTGCCACGGACTCGTGTGAACGGCAATACTCGACCGGATAATTGTCGGTCAGACCGCCGTATGCCACGGCATAAGTAATACGGTCGTACTCCTTTTCTTCAAGTTTCATATCAGGAGCAATGCCGCCGCCATCACGCACAATGCGCCCGGAGAGGGTTTTGAACTCCCTTGTAAGAGAATCGGGAATGTTTCCCACACTGCCGTCCTCTCTGCGATGAGAGTAATCCTTGGCCTGGACGCAGCGCCCGGAAGGAGTGTAATACTTGGAAGTCGTCACCTTGAGCTGGCCATTGTAAGCTATGGGCACCAGTTTCTGCACCAAGCCCTTGCCGAAAGTACGTTCCCCCGCAATAACTCCCCTGTCAAGGTCCTGAACAGCCCCGGCGACAATCTCGGAAGCACTTGCTGATGCGGAATTGACCATAACCAGAAGGGGCAATTTGACATCCACGGGATCATAAGGTGTCGTGTAATGGAACTCGCCGTCCACCCCTTTCGAACTGACCACATTTGTGCCCTTCGGAAGAAATATGCTGAGTATCTTTACAGCCTCGTCCATAAGGCCTCCTCCATTGCCGCGCAAATCTAGCACCAGTCTCTTCATTCCTCTGCCCTTCAGGTCTATCACAGCGTCACGCAACTGCTCGGAAACTCCCGCAGTGAAACCGACCTGCTGGATATAGCCTGTACTGCCGTCCAACATACCATAATATGGTATATCTGGCAGATGTATTTTCTGGCGGACTATCCGCAATTGGACCTGCTCACCGCTACGCACCTTCACCACGTCCAGCACCACCTCCGTGCCCGGCTTGCCCTTCATCCTGCTGCTGGACTGGGCCACGGTCAGACCGTGTGTGCTCTGCCCGTCTATTGCAGTTATCTCGTCCCCGCAGCGCAGGCCTGCAAGCGCGGCCGGTGAGCCTTCATAGGGTTCATTTATGATGACATTCCCGTCCAGTTCCGGCTTGTAGATTACCGCACCCATACCGCCATAGGAATTGGTTATCATCATCTCAAAATCATCCTGCCCGCTCTCGGGCACATATACGGTATAAGGATCCAGATTGGAGAGCATCTTGGAAATGCCGTCCGTATACATTTTGTCCACAGGCAGACTGTCCACATAGTAACGGCTCACATTGCGCATCACGGAGTTGAAAATCTCCATCCACTGACCCTGCTTGAAACTGGGACTCTGAGCGCCGAGAGGAAGAATTGCCGTCAGGGCTAGGACACTGAAAAAGCATCTACCCTTTCCATTATTATGATTCATATCGAATATCATTTTTGATAATTAGTACACAATGTGCCCGGACTATTTTTCTTCGGCCAGATAGCGGAACAACTTTTCGAAAGCAAGTCCACGGTGAGAAATGAGGTTCTTCTGCTCCTCGGGGAGTTCCGCCATACAGAGGCTCGGGGTGGCATCCGGAATGAAGACGGGATCGAAGCCAAAGCCCGCGCTGCCGCACTTGCAAAGACTGATGCGACCGGGACAAGTTCCGCGGAAGGAGAGCATTGTGCCATCAATTATGACAGTAAGACAACATTCGAAAGTGGCCTTGCGCTGCTCGGGTGCCAAAGCCTGCTTGCGGTCAAGTTCGTAGAGCAGTTTATCCATTCCGTCAGCAAAATCGCGGTCACAATAACGGGCCGTGTATATGCCGGGCGCACCATCCAGAGCCTCAACCTCCATACCGGAGTCATCGGCTATGCAGTTCTTGTGATACTTGTCCCATACGAAACGGGCCTTCTGGAGAGCATTTTCCTCGTACGAATCGCCCGTCTCCGGTATATCCACCTTATCAGGCATGGGCACAATAGTCAGATTTATACCCCATTTCTTTGCAAGGCGATCACATATCTGCTGGGCCTCGCGGACCTTTCCGGCATTGCCGGTTGCAAAAATCAATTCCATACCACACAAAGATACGGCTTTTTCACTAATTTTGCGCCGTGAGCGAAGAGGATGAAATAATTGTATTGCATTATACCGTATGTGGGGACAACACATTGGTGCTTCACGTGCTTTCCCGCAATGAAGGCCGTTGCGCCCTGCTGGTGCGCGGAGCCGGCAAGAACATCAGTTTTTTCCAACCCCTGAACATACTGGAATGTATGGTGAGCGCCAATCCCAAATCCAGTCTGAGCACAGCTTCCAAGTTCCACTCCCGCAAGCCGCTCAACGGTTTACGTTCCTCATACGGCAAAGGTGCCATCTCGATGTTCCTGGCGGAAGTGCTCTACCGTTCCATCCGGGAAGGGATGAAAGATGACGGGCTGTACGACTGGTGCATACAGGAAATACTGCTGCTGGACTCACTGGAAGGGGATTTTGCAAATTTTCACATTCGCTTTCTGCTGGATTATGCGGCAGCCTCGGGCTTCGGCGCCGACTATGACAAACTGTTGCCCTTTATGGAAGAGGACGCAGCCGACATCGCCAAATTTCTCCGATGCAGCTGGGCCGAAGCAATGTTCATCCCCCTGAGGGGAGGGCAGCGCAGTGCGATATGCCGCAAACTAATAAGGTACCTCGAGTTTCATCTCGAAGTACCTTTGAACATCCGAAGTCTCTCCGTTCTGGGAGAGCTTTTCTGACGAGAATTCCGGTACGGAACCTACTTGAGCGCAAGTTTCTTCTCCCAAGCCCAGGCCGAAGCCAATGTTTCTTCGAGACTGCGCTCCGCCTTCCAGCCAAGTTCCTTATTGGCATAGGCAGTGTCGGCCCAGATTGCAGTCACGTCACCGGGGCGACGGGGAGCAATCTTGTAGTTCAATTTCAGATTGTTCACTTTCTCGAAAGTCTTCACCAGTTCCATCACGGAGACAGGATTTCCCGTGCCCACGTTGAAAATCTCATAAGCCTTGAGCATCTTGCCCTCCACCATACGTGTAACGGCGGCAACGTGCGCCTTTGCCAGATCCACTATGTCGATATAGTCCCTCAGGCAGGTACCGTCAGGGGTGGGATAATCATCGCCGAAGATGCTCAGGCACTCCCTCTTGCCTATGGCTGT
>JAEDMF010000143.1 GCA_016303175.1 Bacteroidales bacterium | reverse complement strand
CCCAGAGAGGACCCCATTGACAACCTGTCCCTGTTCCACTCTCCAAAAAACAGTAACAAAGACACCCTCGCCCCCCATACTTCAAGTGAAATCAGCGATGCTCTGAAGGCCGGACACGCCAAGGGCAATATAGAAAAGGGGACTACGGACGGCACTCCCACGGCAAGAGTCAAAGGCAGAAGCACGGTAGGAGTACCCAAAAAACCATCCTATGACATTCAGGATGAAGGAGTAATAGTTGTGGAAGTGTGGGTCAATCGCCAGGGAACGGTGGAAAAGGCCATTCCCGGAGCTCCCGGCACAACGGTATCCAACAGCAAGATGTGGAATGCGGCAAGGAACGCGGCTTTGGAAACAAAATTCAACATAAACCTTGAAGACCCCTCGCTTGTAAGGGGCACAATCACTTATATATTCAAGTTGAAATAAAATGGAAATCAAAAAGAACAATCGTAGAGATTACGACACACAGGCACGCCACCGTAGGGATTACGAGGGCAGGCCGGACGGAAGAAAAGAAGGCAGAAACGAGGACAGAACATTCTCCAAAGGCAGAAGCGGAGACAAGACCCGCGGAGCCTACAGCAGGAGCGGGAGTCAAAGCCGCGCCGGCAGACCCTTTGTCAAGAAAACCAAGACCAAAGCGGTGCCTCAGACACCCGCAACGGAGGTTCGCCTCAACAAATTCATCGCCAATTCAGGCATTTGCAGTCGTCGCGAAGCCGACCGTCTCATACTTGCCGGAGCCGTGACGGTCAACGGACAGGTCGTGACCGAACTGGGCAGCAAGGTGGACGTGCGCCACGACACCGTTCTCTTCGGAGGGGAGAAACTTCGTGGAGAAGAAAAAGTGTATATCATAATGAACAAGCCCAAGGGCTTTGTCACCACCACATCCGATCCCCACGCCGAGCAGACCGTAATGGACCTGCTCACCAAGTGCCCTGCCAGGGTGTTCCCGGTGGGACGTCTTGACAAGAACACCACAGGGGTTCTGATGTTCACCAATGACGGAGAACTTTCCGAGAAACTCACCCATCCTTCATTCAACAAAAAGAAAATCTATGAAGTCACCCTCAACAACAGTTTGCGTGAGGAAGATTTCAAAAAGATACTTTCAGGCATCAACCTTGAGGACGGCGCCATCAAGGCAGACGACCTCCATTATGTGGATGCCGAAGACCGCCGCAAGGTAGGCATTGAAATTCACTCGGGAAAGAACCGCATCGTGCGCCGAATTTTCGAATCCCTGGGCTATCAGGTAAAAGCCCTCGACCGCGTATATTTTGCCGGCCTTACAAAGAAGGGCATAAAGAGAGGCCAGTGGCGCTACCTCAGCGAGGGTGAGGTGAACATTCTTAAAATGGGAGCCTTCAACTAATGGGGAAACAGCATAAGGCCGGCTTCGTAAATATCATCGGCAACCCCAACGTCGGCAAAAGCACGCTGATGAACGCCCTTGTGGGAGAGAAACTGAGCATAGTTACCGCAAAAGCCCAGACCACCCGCCACCGCATTATGGGGATAGTGAACTCGGAGGACTTTCAGATAGTCTATTCCGACACACCCGGCATACTCAAGCCCAACTACCGTCTCCAGCAGAATATGCTGGACTTCGTGGACACCGCAATAGGCGATGCCGATGTCATCCTGTATGTCACCGACACCGTGGAAAAGGCCGACAAAAACGAGGAATATATCTCCAAACTCCAGAGAATTGACTGCCCTGTCATAGTTGTTATCAACAAAATAGACATCAGCACCCAAGACAAAGTAATGGAACTGATGAAATGGTGGCAGGACAAACTTCCGGAAGCCACGGTGCTTCCCGCCTCTGCCGCCGAAAAATTCAATTTGGACAACATCTTTGACAACATTGTGAAGGCTCTCCCGGTCGCTCCGGCCTGGTACGACAAAGACGTGTTCACAGTGCAGAACCTGCGCTTTTTCGCAAGTGAAATACTTAGGGAGAAGATTTTTCTGAATTACAGCGACGAAATCCCCTACAGCGTACAGGTGGAAATAGAACAATTCAAGGAAAGTCCCGACAGGTACGAGATACAGGCCATCATCTATGTGATGAGAGAGTCCCAGAAGGGTATAATAATAGGTAAGGGGGGCAGCGCCCTGAAGAAGACGGGTACCGAAGCACGCATCGAAATGGAAGATTTCTTCCAGAAAAAGGTCTATCTCAGTACCTTTGTGAAAGTGGACCCCGATTGGAGAGAGAACCGCAAAGAACTCAAAAGGTTCGGCTACGAGTTTTGATTGGATATGAACGAAAATCTGGAAAGAGACGAGCAGACTATGCTTTCAGGAATGTTCAAGGACTGGTTCCTCGACTATTCCTCCTATGTGATTCTGGACCGCGCCGTGCCTCACATTGAGGACGGTCTGAAGCCCGTGCAGAGGCGTATTCTGCACGCAATGCAGCATCACGGTGACGGCTCCCTCACCAAGGCGGCCAAAGTGGTGGGTCAGGTTATGGCCTACCATCCCCACGGAGACGCCTCCATCTACGGAGCACTGGTCACCTTGGGTCAGAAAGAATTGCTCATCGACACTCAGGGTAACTGGGGCAACATAATAACGGGTGACGGCGCCGCTGCCGCCCGATACATTGAATGTCGCCTTAGCAAATTCGCCCAGGAGGTGGTCTTCAACAAGAAAACCACCCGCTGGACAAAATCATACGACGGCAAGGAAGATGAACCCGTATCCCTGCCCGTAAAATTTCCACTGCTGCTCGCGCAGGGTACCGAAGGCATTGCCGTAGGTCTCGCGTGCAAGATACTGCCCCACAACTTCAACGAACTGATTGATGCTTCCATTGCCTGCCTGAAAGGCCAGGACTTCAACCTTCTGCCGGACTTTCCCACAGGAGGTTACGCCGACTGCAGCCGCTACAACAACGGACGCAGGGGCGGAGTCATCAAAATCAGGGCGAAGATTGAGAAGGTGGACAAAAGCAGCATTGCCATCACGGAAATACCTTACGGCAAAACCACTGAATCCATCAAGGAAAGCATCAACAAGGCCTCAAAGGACGGAAAGATAAAAATAAAGAAAATCGACGACCTCACCTCGGCCAAAGCCAACATCCTCATCCATCTGCCCAACGAAGTCTCACCGGACAAAACCATAGACGCCCTCTATGCCTTCACGGACTGCGAAGTCAGCATCAGCCCCAACGCCTGTGTCATTGTGGACGGCAAGCCCGAATTCTGGGGCACCGACGAGATACTCCGCTACAATACGGAGCACACCCGCCAACTGCTTGGCCAAGAGTTGGAAATAGCCCTGAAAGAGCTGGACGACGACTGGCATATCAGCTCCCTTGAGATGATTTATTTCGAGAACAAAGTTTACAAAATTCTCGAGAATGACGCAAAGAGCTGGGAAGATCAGCTTCGGGAGAGTTTCGAAAAGATGCAGGAGTACCGCCACCTGCTCAAAAGGGACATAGTAATGGAGGATATACTGCGTCTGGTTGAAAAACCCGTGCGCAAAATATCCAAATTCGACATCAAAGCCGCGCAGGAGCACATCCGCAGCGTCGAGGAAGCAATGGCGAAGGTGCAGGACAATCTGGACAATCTTACCCGCTACACAATAGACTACTTCAAGTCCATCAAGAAAAAATACGGTGGAGAAAACAAATTCCCCCGCAGGACGGAAATCACATCCTTCGAGACCATTGCCGCCACTAAAGTAGTGTCCAACAATGCCAAACTATACGCAAACAAGGCGGA
The DNA here is from genome assembly GCA_016303175.1 of Bacteroidales bacterium. Lineage (GTDB taxonomy): Bacteria > Bacteroidota > Bacteroidia > Bacteroidales > UBA932 > Cryptobacteroides. The sequence goes on along the minus strand of JAEDMF010000143.1, from coordinate 482 downwards.
AGGCTTCGTGGGCATCGCACTCAAGAAGGACGACAACGGAGAATACATCTGTGACTGCTCGGATCTGAGCGAAATCATCGTTTTCACAAGGGATGGCAAGTACAAGGTGACCAAAGTTCCCGGAAAGGACTTCTACGGCAAAGACATCATCTATGTCGGAGTATTCAACCGTGGGGACAGCCGCATGACCTACAATGCCATATACAGGGACGGCGCAAGCGGCATATACTATGCCAAGCGCTTCACCATAGGCGGCATCACCCGTGACAAAGTATATGATGTGACCTTGGGCACGCCCGGCTCCACGATACTGTGGTTCACGGCCAACCGCAATGCGGAAGCGGAGAGCGTAAGAGTATATCTCAGGGCCAAACCCAAACTCAAGAAACTCACTATAGACTACGATTTTGCTGAACTGGGCATTAAGGGGCGTTCATCCCGCGGCAACGTAGTCAGCAAGAACCCTGTAAAGAATATAGTCC
>JAEDMF010000009.1 GCA_016303175.1 Bacteroidales bacterium | reverse complement strand
AAGTGGCCGGATTGGAGCGCGGCGTGCGACCGATGGGCTGCTGATTGATCAGAATGACCTTGTCGAACTGCCCCACGCCCTCGATGCGGTCGTGATCGCCCGGCGCGACGCGCGTCCCCATGAGATCGCGCTGCAAAGCCTTGGCCAGGATCTCGTTGACGAGACTGCTTTTGCCGCTGCCCGATACTCCGCTGATGCCTATGAAGCAGCCCAGGGGTAGGTCTATGTCCACATTCTTGAGGTTATTGCCGCGACAGCCTTTCAGTGACAGTGTTTTGCCGTTGCCTTTGCGCCTTACGGGGGGAACTTCGATGTGGCGTATGCCTTGGAGGTAGTCCAGGGTGATGCTTCCGCTGCCCTTTGCCTTTAGAGCTTTCTCCACGGGGCCGTTCCAGCACAATTGCCCACCCTGCACCCCGGACAGCGGCCCTATGTCCACCAGCCAGTCGGACTCCAGCATGGTCTGGGTGTCGTGTTCCACAACCATAACGGAGTTGCCCTGGTCGCGCAGCTCCTTGAGCGAATTTATCAGCTTTATGTTGTCCCGCTGGTGCAGGCCTATGCTGGGTTCATCTAAGATGTACAGCACGTTCACCAGCCGCGAGCCTATCTGCGTGGCGAGGCGTATTCTCTGGCTCTCTCCTCCGGAAAGAGAGGCAGTGGCCCTGTCCAGCGTCAGATAGTCCAGACCGACGTCCAGCAGGAAGCGGGTGCGGTCGAGCAGTTCCTTTAGTATGTCCCCGGCTATGGCGGCAGCCCTTCCGTCCAACTTGTTTCCCAATGAGCAGAACCATTTGTATAGGTCCGAAATCTCCATTCGGGAAACTTCCGTTATGGTTTTTCCGTCTATCCTGAAGTAGGATGCTTCCTTGCGTAACCTTGTGCCTTGGCACACCGGGCAGGGGACCTTGTCTTCGATATTGTCTATTACTCCGGAATAGGACATCAATTGTGAATTGATACCTTCTCCTACTCTGAAAAGTTCGTCTGAACCATAGACCAGTAGAGAGACTACCTCGTCGCTCAATTCTTCAATGGGGTCGTACAGCGAAAAGCCGTATTTGCGCGCTATTGCGTGGATTATTTCGAACTTTTTGGTGTCCCTTATGGTGCCCAGCTGGACTATGCCACCGTCAGCCACGGATTTTGTTCTGTCCGGAATGATGGTGTCCAGATTCACGTCCACGACCTCTCCGAGGCCCTTGCAATGGGGGCAGTAGCCGTGCGGGGAGTTGAAAGAAAAGCTGTGGGGCGCGGGCTCTTCCACGGAAATCCCGGTGTCTGCGCAGACAAGGTGCTTGGAAAAGTGCCGTATGCTGTCCCCTTCCATTACGCAGAGGGAGCCTCTCCCGAAGTTCAGCGCTGTCGTGATGGAGTCCCTCAGGCGTTTGAGATCATTGCCGTCAGGCTTTATTTTGTCCACCACCAGCTCGATGAAGTGAGTTTTGTACCTGTCCAGGGCAGTTACGTCTGCAAGGTCGGTCAACTTCGAGTCGATGCGCACCTGGGTGAATCCCCTTTTGCGCAGGTTGGCGAAAAGTTCTTTGTAGTGTCCTTTGCGTCCGACCACCAGGGGCGCAAGCAGGTAGCATTTGCGATTGCGGTAATTTTCTGTAATCAGGGAGACTATCTGTTCATCGCTATAGCGGACCATCTCTTTGCCGGTGGCGGGGGAGTAGCAGGTTGAGGCTCTGGCGTAGAGCAGGCGCAGAAAATCGTAAATCTCGGTGATGGTTCCTACGGTGGAGCGGGGGTTGTTGCCTGTGGTTTTCTGTTCTATGGCGATGATGGGGCTCAGTCCGCTGATGCTTTCCACCTGGGGCTTCTCCATTATGCCCATAAAGTGGCGGGCGTAGGTGGAGAGGGTATCCATATATCTGCGTTGGCCTTCGGCATATATGGTGTCGAAAGCCAGTGTGCTTTTGCCGCTGCCGCTGAGACCGGTTACAACCACGAACTTGCCGCGTGGAATTGCCAGCGAAATGTTCTTCAGGTTGTGGGAACGGGCGCCGTTTATTACAATCTCGTCCTTACTCATCGTATGCGTCCAAAAAGGCGTCGGAGAGCAGCTGTCTCTCGTCCGAATCGTCGTAGATGAAGGGGTTGCTCATTCTTTCCCTTCCGATTGTGGTTGCGGGACCGTGTCCGGGGTACACTTCTATTTCTCCGTCCAACTGCATCAGGGTGTTTCTCAGGCTGTCTTGAAGCTCTTCCAGCGAGCCCCCTTCGAAATCGGTTCTGCCTATGCTGCCGGCGAAGAGACTGTCTCCGCTGAAAAGTATATTGTCCTTCTCAATCCACCAACAAAGTCCGCCTGCGGAATGGCCGGGAGTGCTCAGGGCCCTGATGAGGCTTTCCCCGAACTGCACAGTCGTCCCGTCTGTCGCCTTTTCATAGTTGAAAGGCTCCGGAAGGGCTGCAACCATACCTGCAAATGCCGGATTCACCCGCTCTATGCTTGTCTGTTCCTTCGGATTCATCCAAACCGGAATATTGTACCGGCCGGACAGGAAGTTTACCCCGAATATGTGGTCCAGATGGGCGTGCGTCAGCAGTATGGCTTTGGGCTTGAGGCTATTTCGGGCAATGAAGTCGCACACGGCCTGCTTCTCGGCCTCGCTCTCCATTCCCGGGTCAATCAGAACCGCCTCGCCCGTTCTGTCCCATACGAGATAACTGCATTCCTGCAGGGCATTGACGGTGAATTTGTGTATGTATGTCGTCAAATTTTCCATAACTCTATGCAAAAATACAAAAGAGTTGTTAATTTTGTGGTGACAATCATAAAATACTATGCACGTAGCTATCGCTGGAAATATCGGCAGCGGCAAGACAACGCTTACAAGGATGCTCGCCGCCCATTATGGCTGGACTCCCAGATTCGAGTCCGTGGATTATAATCCCTACCTTTCTGATTTCTATGAGGATATGGAGAGATGGAGTTTCAATCTCCAGATATACTTCCTCAACAAAAGGTTCAAGGATGTGGTCGAAATCAACAAGTGCGACGATGTGATTATCCAAGATCGCACCATCTATGAGGATGCGAGGATTTTTGCCCCCAATCTGCACGATATGGGCCTTATGAGCACGCGTGACTTCGAGAACTACAATGATCTTTTTGACCTTATGATGAGCCTTGTGGGTTCTCCCGACCTTTTGATTTACCTGCGCTCATCCATTCCCAATCTCATTTCGCAAATCCAGAAGCGTGGCCGCGAGTACGAGAAGAGCATACGCATAGATTACATTACCGGTCTCAACGAAAAGTACGAAAACTGGATTTCCGGCTACGACCACAATCTTCTCATTTTGGATGTGGATCATCTCAAGTTCGAGAATAATCCTGATCATTTCAGGGAGATTACGGATAAGATAGACGCCAAGCTGTTCGGATTGTTTTAGTAATCTTCGAAAATCTTAGCCATATCTGTCGCAAGTAATTTGTTCTCAGATTACTTACGATAGAAAAATTTCTTATCGGTCACGTAGTTAAAAGGCTCCGGTCATTCGGAGCCTTCGCTTTGATGTACCCCGGCGATGAAGTCGCGTGATGTGCCGTGTGATACCGTGTAGGAAGAGGCGTCGCGGAAGCCGCGCAGAAAATCTTCCACAGGCATACATTTCTTGCCAGCCATCTGGAGGCGGGTTATGCTTACGATGGAGTCGCGGGCTGCAATGCCCAGAACTTTCTTGCCGTCACAGACTATGGTGCCCGGCGCGGGCAATTCCGATCGAACGCCAGCGTCGTCAAGCGGTTTGACTGCCTGTTCCTGGGACAGCAGCTGAGCAGAGTAGATCTTCACTTGTGTATGCTTACCGTCCGCGCCTACTAGTTCGGTAAAGGCGCAGGGGTAGTCGCTTAGACCGCGTATGAGGTTGACAATCTGCCTGCCTGAGTCGTCCCAGTCGATGTGGCAAAGTTCCTTGCACAGTTTCGGTGCCTTGTGCAGCACTTCCTCTCCCTGTATGAAACTTTTCTGCAGACGGGTGTCCATATGCCCCTCGAAGAGTCCGTCCACAGTCTGGAGCACAACCTTGCTGCCGAGCTCCATCAGGGCATCGTGTACGTCTGCGGCCGTGTCTGTGGGCTTTATCTTGTACTGTTCCCTAATCATTATTTTGCCCGTATCCACTCCGTTATCAATGAGGAAGGAGGTCACGCCCGTCACTTTCTCGCCGTTGATTACAGCCCAGTTGATAGGGGCGGCACCGCGGTATTGGGGCAGTAGGGCGGCGTGGAGATTGAAGGTGCCCAGACGGGGCAGACTGTAAACCTCGCGGGGAAGCAGACGGAAGGCCACTACCACAAAGAGGTCGGCGTCAATCTTTTTGAGCGCTTCAATGAATGCGGGGTCCTTCATCTTTACGGGCTGCAGTACGGGAATGCCGTGCGAGATGGCAAATTTCTTCACGGCGCTTTCGTTGACCTGCATTCCTCGTCCGGAGGGTTTGTCGGGCACGGTCACGACGGCCTTTACCCTGTATCCCGCATCAAGCAGGGCTTTCAGGGGAGCAACGGCAAAGTCCGGTGTACCCATATATACTATATCTGTTTTGCCGAGCAGGTGGAGCAGGCGGAGTTTGATTTTGGTAAGAAGCATCGATATTTTGTCTTTTGCTATAATAGGTTCGTCCTTGATGGCTTTGTAAGTAAGGAAGGCGCAGATAGGAGCTAGTATGTAGGAGGCTATGAAGGCTCCGGAGAAGGGGTCAATGGCTCCGTCGCGGGCCAATTTTGTGGATACTATGTCCACGACATAATAAAATACGAAGAAGAGCACCGAAACTATGGCCGGAGTGCCTAGTCCTCCCTTGCGAATCAGAGCTCCGAGCGGTGCCCCGACAAAGAACATCAAAAAGCACACGAGGGCAAGGGCGAATTTCTTGTAGATTTCTATGTCTATCAGTTTGAGTGTGAAAGCCGGTATCGCCGTTTCCCTGTCATAACTGAGCATAGTGGACATAAAGCTGTTGAGGTTGTTGACGGCGCTCTCGTGGGCGGCTATGTTTTCACGCAGGGAAAGGTGTGGACCTATGCTGTCCAGGGGAAAGTCTGTTGTGGCGCCGGCTATCCAGGCGCTGTCAATTTGGTGCCTGTATCTCAGCATAGTGTTGCGTTGCAGCTGTTCAAGCTGTTGGGAGCGTGTCTGTGCAAGTTGTACCCCTATGGAGTCCTGGTCATAACGCAGGTCCTTGAGCCTCATCGCTTTGGCTTGGCTGGAGTAGCGCCCCTCCTTGCTTTTCTGGAAACCGTAATTCTCGATGGGAATTATCAATTCCTGACGGGTGAAGGAAGTTCGCTGCATCTGGCGGGTGGTGTCCCTCCAGTTCTGGCTGTTGCTCTCTTCGTAGTTGATGCCGCTGTACATTGCGAAGGTCAGGCAACTGTGGTCCTTGGACATCTGTATCATTGCAGAGTCCGCCATTGCCATGCTTACGTTGCCTTTGCCGGAGGTGTGGTTGTACACCATCACCCCGTACATCATCCCCGTTTTTTTGTTCTTACTCTCCACTCGCAGGACATAGCCGTCTATGCCGTCGTAGAAGGTTTTTGTGGGGATTTTGATTTCTTCCTTCGTGCGCAGTATGTCCTCGCGAAGAGTATATATCTTATTGTAGGATAGGGGCACGAGGTTGTTTGCGGCAAAAAAGGCTCCCACGGCAAGGATGGCGCAGGTGACAATCAGAGGGGCCATTACCCTCGCGGTGGAGACGCCGGCGGACTTGATGGCGATGAGTTCGCTGTTTTCTGCCATCGCCCCCATTGTCATCATCGAAGAGAGCACTGTGGCCAGAGGCAGGGAAAGGGGGAGCATAGTGGCGGCTCCCCATCCCAGAAATTCCAGTATTATCTTGAGTGACAGGCCCTTGCCCACCAGCTCATCAATGTAGAGCCAGAGGAACTGCATAAGCAGGGCAAATATTACAATCAGCAATATCGCGACGAAAGGGCCGAGAAATGACTTGATTATATATTTGTCCAGCTTTTTGAGCATTGCGGTCGGGCTGTTCTCAGTTATTGGCGAGCTGCTTGAGGGTACAGAGGGCCTGCTCTATCCCGTCTGCGTTCTTTCCGCCGGCCGAAGCGAGGGTAGGCTGTCCTCCTCCGCCGCCCATAATGAACTTGGCGGCTTCACGGATGTCCTTGCCGGCATTCTTTCCTGCTGCAACCAGATCGGCCGAGTACATCAGGGTGAGCTGGGGTTTGCCCTCCCATACATAGGCGGCCACCATCACTGTGTTTTCGGCCTCCTTGAGCAGCTGCAGGGCAGCTTCGCGGAGCAGTGCTGGGTTGGTTGCAGGAGCGACGATAAGCTTGTGGCTACCTTCAAGAGTTGCAGATGCGGCCAGGCTGTTCTTCAATGCGCAGGCGCGTTCCTTTGCTACAACCTCCATTTCCTTCTTCATTGCAGCATTCTCGTTGAGGGCCTTCTCCAGGGCAAGCTTGATGTCCTGGGCCCCGCCGAGCAGCTCCTTTATCTGGTGCAACTTGTCCTCAATGCTCTCGACATAGGCCTCCGCTTCCGGACCTGTGCAGGCCTCGATGCGGCGTATTCCGGCAGAAACCGCGCTCTCGGACATTATCTTGAACAGACCTATGTGCCCCGTTGCATGGCAATGTATGCCGCCGCACAGTTCCACGCTGTCTCCGAATTTGACCACTCTTACCTTGTCTCCGTACTTTTCGCCGAACAGGGCCATGGCACCCATTCCCTTGGCTTCCTCCATAGTGGCGTCAAGTTTCTCCTGAAGGGGATAATCCTCGCGGATGAGGGAGTTCACCATATTCTCCACCTGGCGGAGTTGTTCGGGTGACACTTTCTCAAAATGCGAGAAGTCAAAGCGGAGATATTTGTCGCAGACATAGGAGCCCTTCTGCTCTACGTGAGGACCCAGTATGGTGCGCAGGGCGAGGTGGAGCAGGTGGGTTGCGCTGTGGTTGGCTGCGATGTTGTTGCGGCGGCTTTCCTCCACCACGAGGCGGAAGTTGCCGTCCGTGTTCTCGGGCACCTTCTCAAGTATGTGTACGGTCAGACCGTTTTCTTTTATGGTATTGAGAACCTTGATTCTTTCTCCGGTGCAGGATTCGATGTAGCCGGTGTCGCCGACCTCACCGCCCATTTCACCATAGAAGGGAGTACGGTCGAACACCGCCTGGATGCTCTCCTTGCCTCCGGTTTTTACAATGCGGTGGCGGCACAGCAGGGCATCGTCCACGCTCGAGAGACTGTAGCCGAGGAACTGAATGTCAGTGCAGGGATGAATCTCCACCCAGTCGCCGAACTCGTTGGATGTGGCGGCGCGGGCGCGGTCCTTCTGCTTGCCCAGTTCCTTCTCGAATACTTCCAAATCCACGCTGAATCCGTTTTCAGCGGCGATGAGTTGGGTAAGGTCTATGGGGAAGCCGTAGGTATCATACAATCTGAAGGCATCTTCGCCGGAAATCACCTTTTTGTCCGAAGCGGTTTTCATATGCTCGTTCAGCAGGGATATGCCCTTGTCAAGTGTTTTGAAGAAGGCGAGCTCCTCTGCACGTATGGTGTTCTCTATCAGGTTCTTCTGCGCTATAAGTTCGGGGAAGAATTCGCCCATGTCGTCCACCAGCTGGTCTGTGAGGCGGCAAAGGAAGGGGTCCTGGAGTCCCAGGAAGGTGTAGCCGTAGCGTACGGCCCTGCGAAGAATGCGACGGATTACATAGCCGGCCTTGTTGTTTGACGGAAGTTGACCGTCCGCAATGGAGAAACTGATGGCGCGGATATGGTCGGCTATCACCCTCATTGCGACAGCCACGTCGCCACCCTCAGAGTATTTGTGGCCGCTGAGCTCCTCGATTCTTGCAATCATTCCTGTGAATACGTCGGTATCATAGTTGCTCTGCTTGCCCTGGAGAGCCATACAAAGCCTTTCGAAGCCCATTCCGGTATCCACGTTCTTTGCAGGCAGGCTTTCCAGAGTTCCGTCGGCCTTGCGGTTGTACTGCATGAATACGAGGTTCCATATCTCAATCACAAGGTGGTGCCCCTGATTCACGAGAGTCACTCCGTCAACCTCCGCTCTCTGGTCGTCGGGACGCAGGTCGATGTGAATTTCTGAGCAGGGACCGCAGGGACCGGTGTCGCCCATTTCCCAGAAATTGTCATGTTTGTTTCCTTTGAGTATGCGCTCCTTGGGAAGATGCTTGCTCCAGGCATCGAAAGCCTCCTGGTCGAAGGTGGTCCCGTCTTCCTCACTGCCCTCGAATACGGTCACGTAAAGGCGGTTCACGTCCAGTTTATAAACTTCCGTGAGAAGTTCCCACGCCCAGTCTATGGCTTCGGTCTTGAAATAATCTCCGAAACTCCAGTTGCCGAGCATTTCGAACATAGTGTGGTGGTAGGAGTCGTGCCCTACCTCTTCGAGGTCGTTGTGCTTGCCGCTTACCCTGAGACATTTCTGGGTGTCGGTGGCTCTTTTGTACTTGGGAAGGCTGTTGCCGAGGAACCAGTCCTTGAACTGGTTCATACCCGCATTTGTGAACATCAAAGTGGGGTCATTCTTTACAACCATAGGTGCCGAAGGCACAATAGTGTGGTTTTTAGAAGCGAAAAAATCCAGAAAAGCGCGTCGTATTTCTTTAGATGTCATAACTGTATTCGGGCCCTTTGGGCTGTTAAACTTGCAAAAGTACACAAAATTCCGCAAATATTCAGTAACTTTGCCCCCGATATGTCATTTATGTTCCGCCGCGAAACTTGAGTATGTCATTTATCTGGAGAAGTGCAAAGTTCCGCCGTTCGCTCGCGCTTTTTGTCGGGAGCGTGGCTCTTTTTGCACTGTACCTCCATCTGTACGTGTATGTCTTCAAATTGGACTTGCCTCGCACGCTTACTCTGCGGAGGGAGAATGCTGCCCTGAAGACCCGCTCAAGCCTGCTCAACCGCGAGTTGGATATCTATGAAGCCGATTTGGCGGCGATGTCTCTGAGGGACGAGGATATTTACCGTTCGATTTTCGGACTTTCATCCATCCCCGAAGCCAAAAGGAATGCCGCCTTTTCCGTAAAGGAAGACTACGAATATCTGGATGAGGCCGACCGCAGCGGCGGGGCGAGGGATTTGTTCGCCAGGGCTGACGGACTGATATACAAGGCCTATGTCCAGAGCCGCTCCTACGATGAGATAGAGTTGATGCTCTCCCACGCCGACAATATGTCCTCCTGCATTCCCGCCATCTATCCCATACTTCCTGACAGGTCGGTTTTCCGCATAAGCAGTCCTTACGGCTATCGTTATCATCCTCTGCTCAAGCGGCGCAGGATGCATACCGGAATAGATTTCGCCCTGCCCAAGGGCAATGGAGTATATGCCACGGGAGACGGCGTCGTGGAAGAAGTCAAGGTGGAGGTGCGGGGTTACGGACGTCAGGTTGTCATCAACCACGGCTTCGGCTACAAGACCCGCTATGCCCATTTGAACAAGATTTACGTGGCCCCTGGAATGCAGGTCAAAAGAGGAGAACTTATAGCCTCCGTGGGCAATACCGGGCTGTCGTCTGGTTCCCACCTTCATTACGAGGTTATCTATAAGGGTAAGAACGTCAATCCCTACAATTACTTCGACAGGGACATTTCCCTCGAACAATACAAGGATATTGTGGGCAAAGTGTCGGCGGAGGGGGCCAATGACTACGTGTTGCCCATTCATCGCAAGGCATTGAAATCCAAGAGGAAGCGCAGATGAAAAAGGAAAGATTAGATAAGATCCGTTCTTTTGGCCTCAAGTGCCGGAGGATTGCTCTGCGGTTCTCCGGGGGCTTCGTCCTGAGCATAGCCTTGGCCCTGCTGTATTACATACTGTGGTCTTCGGTATTTTTGACTGACGAGCAGAAGCGTCTCGAACAGGAAAACAAATTGTTGCGTGAGGCCATCCCCCAGGTACAGGCAAAGGTGGACCTTCTTTCGGATGAAATGCATTTCCTCAAGGGACGCGACGAGAATATCTACAAGCAGGTGTTCAAATCTGACGCTCCCATGGTGACAAGCATGCTTGAAAACCCTCTTCTGGGTAATGCGGACGTGGGTGACGACGTACTTGCCAGACGTACTTCCGAGCATTCTGCCGGCCTTGTCGCAAGGTCGGATTCCGTTGAACTCGTCTGGCGCGCCATTTTCGATACACTAGCCTCGCGCAAGTCCTCACGTCCGCCCCTTGTGACTCCGGTCAAAGGCTTGACGCACACCAACATAGGTGCTTCCGTCGGGAAGGTGATGAACCCTTTCTATAAGTTGCGGGTGAGGCACGAAGGTCTGGATATCATAGCCCCCTCCGGGACTCCTGTCTATGCCACGGCTTCCGGTTATGTGACAGAGGTGAAAACCTCGAGAGGAGGCAAGGGGAATATGGTGGAAATCACCCACTCGGGAGGCTATAAGACACGCTATGCCCATCTGTCTGAAGCTGTGGTCAAAAAAGGCCGCTACATCAAGGCCGGAACCCTTGTCGGGTATGTCGGGGATAGCGGGCGTTCCTTCGCCACCCATCTGCATTACGAGTTGCATCGTGACACCCTTGCCCTGGACCCTGTCCACTACCTCTTTGGCAGCATAGGGCCTCAGGAATACATCAAAATGCAAATCATGAGTCTTTCTTCCGGACAGTCAATGGATTAGCCGTTCTGTTCCACGCTCACCCCGAAAAGTTCCCCTCCAAATTATGGCAAAATTATTCTACACCATCTCCGAAACAGCCGAACTGCTGGATGAAAAAGTTACGACTGTACGCTTCTGGTCAAACTGCTTCGCCAAGCATCTGAAGCTTGGGCGCAATGGTCACAACAACCGCCGCTATGCCCCCTCCGACATAGAGACCTTGAGGGAGATAAAACGCCTTGTCAGGGAATGTGGTTTGAGCCTCGAGGCCGTTTCCAAAAAATTATCGGCAAAAGAGGATGGTTCCGATAATACCCTTCGGGTAAGGGAAATTCTTTTGAAGTTACGCTCCTCCCTCCAGCAAATCTGTGATTCGTTGTAATAAGTAATCTTCAAAATTACAAAACTCCGGAACTTAAATTACAAAAAATCCGATTATTTGCTTATCTTTGCAAGTCTGTATGACCCCATAAGAAAAAACGTAAATTCAAAAGAAAAATATGGCAAAGAAAGCAACAACAGTCCAGACTCCCGGAGACTCAAGGGAGACCTTTGTTTCCATTCGCAAATCCTTCGCCGAGGGTGGCGACATCAAGGAAAAACTGCAGACGCTGTACAGCCTGCAGCTGGTTGATACTGAACTGGAAAAAATCTATCAGCTCCGCGGTGAACTGCCCGCAGAGGTGACAGCCCTCGAGGCCAAGATAGCCGAGCTCAACGGCAAGGCGGCCAATGTGGCTCAGGAAATAATGGACAATGAGAAAAAGGTGGCTGAACTCAAGCAGCAGTATGCCCAGACTCAGGACATGAAGGCCAAGTATGAGGCTCAAATGGAGAGCGGCGTGGAGAACTCCCGCCAGTTCGATTCCCTCCAGAAGGAAATCGAGAATCAGGATCTTCTCGGCCAGGTGGCTCTCAAGAGGATAGGCGAAACAGAGCAGGCCATTGAAGCGCTCAAACAGGACCTGGACTCTATAGGCCAGCGCATTGAGGTGCGCAATGAAGACCTCGTTGCCAAGAAGGAAGAACTCTCCACCATCGCCACATCCACTGCAAAGCAGGAAGAAAAGCTTTTGGAGAGCCGCAAGGAGTATGCATCTTTGGTCGATGCCCGCACAATGAGCGCTTACGAGCGCATCCGCAAGAGCGTGCGCAACCATATCGCCATCGCGGCTGCTTATTATGTGGACGACAAGCGTTCCGAGGCCAGCTGCGGCGGTTGTTATTCGAAAATACCTCCCCAGAGGCTCATCGATGTTCAGACCGGTAAGAAACTCATCATCTGCGAGTACTGCGGCCGCATCCTTGTAGACGCAAAATCGGAGAACTAAACACGCTGTCGGCTTATGGCTTCTGCTCGCGGCAGCAAAACTGACGGCAGGAAAGCCTCTTCGGGCAACCCCGATGGGCTTTCTGTGGATATGGCCGCCATCCCTCCCCACTCCCAGGTGGCGGAGGAAGCGGTGATAGGCGCTATGCTCGTGGATTCGGACTGCGTGGAAACTGCGCTCGGGGAACTGAGCAAGGACTCGTTCTACAATCCGAGGCACGGGATGATATTCGAGGCAATCCGAGTCATTAACGAGGCCCACCTGAATGTGGATTACGTAACGGTGGTCGAACAGCTCACCAAGTCCGGCGAACTCGAGGCTGTGGGTGGCCCTGCCACTCTTGTGGACCTGTCCCGCTCTGTCGGCGCGGCCGCCCATCTGGAGCAGCATATCCAAATCCTCAAGGAGAAACATATTCTGAGGAAGATTATCAAGGCTTCCTCGGCCAATCTTACTGATGCGTTCGACAATGCCACAAATGTGGATGACATCATCGTCAATGCCCAGGCCCGCATCTTTGATGCCATAAGTGATCAGAACCGGACGGACATCATCACCATCAGCGCGGCGGTGAATGATGCCATCGAGGCAATGCAGGCCAAGCAGGAGTCGGGCGAAGCGTTCAGCGGAGTGCCTTCGGGCATAAAGTCTCTGGACAGAAAGACCATGGGTTTCCAGCCCTCGGATTTGGTCATTCTCGCTGCCCGTCCTTCAGTGGGAAAGACAGCTTTTGCTATGAACATAGCCCGCAATGCGGCAGTGGACTACAAGCAACCCGTGGCCATTTTCTCTCTGGAGATGCCCGCGATACAGCTTGCCAACCGTCTTATCATCAGCGAAACGGGCCTTCCCGCCGACAAGATAAAAGGCGCCCGGAAGATGGAGCCTTATGAATGGACCCAGTTGGAAACTAAGCTCAAGGCCTTGTCCGAAGCGCCCATATACATTGATACCACTCCTTCCCTGCCTGTGTATGAGTTTCGCAGCAAGGCGAAGAGACTGGTGGCTCAGAACAATGTGAAGCTTATAGTAGTGGATTACCTCCAGCTGATGCAGGGTCCGAAGGAACTTCGCGGTATGAGGGAACAGGAAGTGGCGGCTATATCCAAGGCATTGAAAGCTACGGCAAAGGAATTGAATATACCCATAATTGCTCTCTCTCAGCTTTCCCGCCAGGTGACCCAGAGGGGAGGTTCCAACAGCCGTCCCCAACTCAGTGACCTGCGCGAGTCGGGTTCCATTGAGCAAGATGCGGATATTGTAATGTTCCTGCACCGCCTGGATTATCAGGGTCTTTCCGAGAATCCGGAGGATGTGGGCAAGACCTTCCTCATTCTTGCCAAGCACAGAAACGGTGAAATAGGCGAGATAGAGTTGACTTTCCGCAGTTCCGAGGTCAAGTTTGTGGATGCCGAGGACGCCTTGTACGAACAGGCCAGCGGCCGCTCCGCCTCGTCCATAAACAATATGTCCGCCGCTTCTGCACAGGACTTGTCGGATGGATCCTTCAATATGGGAGATTCCTATGTGGGCGGAGGTGAGTTCAGTGGCAACAATGGTTTTGACGACCCTTTGAGTTATTGAGAGTATGAATTGCTTTGCCCTGCTGATAACGATGCTGCTGACCGCGTTTTCTCCGCGGCCGGTCTCTGCGCAGCGCTTGTCCTCCTGTGTGCCCGTCTATACCCGCAGCGGGGCGGAGGCTGCATACGAGGCAGGGGAGAAGTTGGATTACATCATACACTACAAGTTCGGGGTGGTGGATTCGGATATAGGCATAGCCTCAGTGACTCTGGATACCCTGCGGATAGAAGGCCAAAAGGCGTTTCACGTGAATGTCAGCGGCGCTACCAGAGGCATTTATGCAAGAATGTTCCCCGTGAGCGAGGATTTCAATTCTTATTTCAGCTACGATGCCCTTCAGCCCATTTCCTTCAACCGTTCATCCCACGAATGCAGCTACAAGGCCACCAATTCCTATATATATGACTGGAAGGCGGAAAGCCCCCGGATAGAAGGCGAGTGGTGGTCTACAAGAATGACAGAGCCCAAGACAGTGAGCCTGCCTTTGGACGGCTGCACTTTCGACCTGCCGGCCCTTTTCTTCTTTGCACGCAACATCGATATGGCCAGGGTCGCTCCCAATGTGAAGTATCCTATGACCTTTGCCATAGACGATGAGATTTACAATGTGCACTTTATATATAAAGGTAAGGTGACAAAGCGGGTAAGCGGTTTCGGAACGGTGCGCTGTCTCAAATTTGCGGCTGATTTGCTCGCGGGAGAGGTGTTCAGGAGTGACACGGATGTGGATATCTACATCACCGACGATTTAAACCGCATTCCCGTGCTCTTTGCCGCTCCCATACTTATGGGCAAGGTGGAGGGACGCATCTCCGCCCAGAAGGGCTTGAAGTACCCTATGGATTCAAAGATAAGATAATATGGAGGAAATTTCACACAGAGGCATAGTCCGCGACATTGACCGCTACGTGACTCGAGTCGAAATTGTAAGGCAGTCTGCCTGCGAGGCCTGTCATGCAAAGAGTCTGTGCGGCGTCGGTGAGAGTTCCACCTCTCTTGTGGAGGTGCCCACGGATGCCTTTGCGCTGCTTCAGCCCGGCGACCAGGTGGAATTGTGCCTGAAGAAGTCGATGGGGATGAAGGCTGTGTGGGTGGCTTATGTCATACCCCTGATCATACTCGTGGCGGCGGTCCTTTCAAGCAGCGCCGCGGGCCTTGCGGAACTGTATGTGGGCCTCGTCGGAATATCGGCAGTTGTGCTGTACTATCTGGTGATATTCTGCTTCAGAAAGAAATTGAACAATCAATTTGTATTCTATATAAAACGGAAATATGAGTAGTGTTTTTATTTGGACAGTGGCGGTGATACTTGGGCTTGGAGTCCTCTCTGCCGTTCTGTTGTACCTTCTGGCCAGCAAATTCAAGGTCGAGGAGGATCCTCGTATCGACGAGATTGAAAAAGTGATGCCGGGCGCCAATTGCGGCGGTTGCGGCTTTGCCGGATGTCGCGCTTTTGCGCAGGCCTGCGTGACTGCGGGTAATCTTGACGGCAATTTCTGCCCTGTCGGGGGGAATGACACAATGGCCAAGGTTGCCGCAGTTCTGGGTATCGAGGCCAAGGTAAAGGCTCCCCAGGTGGCTGTGGTAAGATGCAATGGAACCTGTGAGGCCAGGCCCAAGGTCAATCGTTATGACGGTATGGCTTCCTGCAGGGTTCAGGCAATGTTGTACAAGGGCGAGACAGGCTGCCCCTGGGGTTGTCTCGGCTGCGGTGACTGCGTGAATGCGTGCAGTTTCGGCGCTATTCAGATGAATCCCGCCACGGGCCTTCCCGAGGTGGATGAAAGCAAGTGTACGGGCTGCGGCGCCTGCGCAAAGGCTTGTCCCAAGGGGATAATCGAGCTGCGCAACAAGGGTCCCCGTGGAATGAGAGTATATGTTGACTGTGTCAACAAGGATAAGGGAGGAGTGGCGCGTAAGGCCTGTGCCAATGCCTGCATCGGTTGCAGCAAATGCGCCAAGGTCTGCCCCCACGATGCCATTACCGTCGAGTCCAACCTCGCCTATATTGACTATGCAAAATGCAAGCTTTGCAAGAAGTGCGTGGCAGAGTGCCCTACAGGTGCCATTCATGCCGTAAACTTCCCTGTATTGCCCAAAAAGAAGGAGGAAGAGTAATGCGTAAACTTACATTCAAGATGGGCGGCATACATCCCGCCGACAAGAAGATTTCCAGCAACAGCAAGATAGAGATTCTGCCTTTGCCTGAGAAGGTTTATGTTTCCATGGCCCAGCATCTTGGAGCCCCTGCTACCCCCGTTGTGGCAGTAGGTGACACAGTGAAGGTGGGAGATGTCATCGCAGAGCCTTCCGGCTTTGTTTCGGCATACGTCCACTCTCCTGTGTCAGGCGTTGTCAAGGCCATTGCTCCCCGCGCAGACATCGCCGGCAATCTTGTTCCCCACATTGAAATAGAGGTGTCCGGAGATGAGTGGAGGGAGGACATCGACCTGAGCACAACCTTGATCACGGATATCCCCGAGAATCCTGCGGATATTATCAATAAGGTGAAACTCGCCGGTGTGGTTGGCCTTGGAGGTGCAACCTTCCCCACCCACATCAAACTTTCTCCTCCTCCGGGCAAGAAGGCCGAGTGCATCATACTCAACGGTGCTGAGTGCGAGCCGTATCTAACTTCGGACAACCGCATTATGATAGAGCGCAGCAGCGAGATTATCATCGGCGCCGCTCTTCTCAGCCACGCAATGGGCGATTGCCCCGTGGTGATAGCCATTGAGGAGAACAAGAACGAGGCAATAATGACTATGTCGTCGAAACTGTCCTCTCTCCAGCACACCACTTCCGTATGCGGCAAGCTGTCCATCAAGGTTCTGCAGAAAAAATATCCTCAGGGCGGAGAAAAACAGCTTATTGATGCAGTCATGGGCCGTCAGGTGCCTTCGGGCAAAATCCCCATCGACGTGGGCGCAGTAGTGCAGAATGTGGGCACGGCCCTCGCCGTATATGAGGCGGTCCAGAAGAACCGTCCCCTCATTACCAATGTGATGACCGTGACCGGCGACTGCCAGCTTGTACAGCACAATTACCAATTCCGCATAGGCACTCCGCTGTCCTTCATTGCTGAACAGGCCGGCGGTGTTCCGGCTTCTGCCGCCAAGATAATCTCCGGCGGTCCTATGATGGGCAAAGCCATCTCCAATATGGAGGCTACGACGGTCAAGGGTACAAGTTCCCTGCTTTATCTGACGGAAGAGCAAACCAAGAGACGTCCCGGGAGCGCCTGCATACGTTGCGGACGCTGTGCAGGAGCCTGTCCCATGGGCTTGGAACCCTATCTGCTTTTCAAATTGGCCAAGGTCTCCGATATGGAGGCTCTGGAGAGCAATGCAGTGCAGGATTGCATTGAGTGCGGCTGTTGTCTTTACTCATGCCCCGCTTCCGTGCCCCTGCTGGATATGATACGTCCGGCAAAGGCTGATGTATTAAGAATAATCAAAACTAGAAAGTAAAGTATATGCAAAAGATGTTGGTTTCTCCATCTCCCCACATTCATACGGATGTAACGACCAGGAGGCTGATGCGCGACGTTATCATTGCGCTCGTGCCGGCAACCCTTGTCGCCCTTCTGTTCTATGGATGGGCTGAATTCTTCGTATTGCTGGTGAGTATAGGCAGCTGCGTGTTGCTGGAGTGGCTCATCACCAGGTTCATGTTCAGGAAACCCTCGACCATAGGTGACCTTTCCGCCGTGGTGACCGGCCTGCTGTTGGCTCTCAACCTTCCTTCGAGCACTCCCTTATGGGTAGTTGCCATAGGTGCGGTCGTGGCCATAGGAGTGGCGAAGATGAGCTTCGGAGGTCTGGGCCAGAACGTGTTCAATCCTGCAATAGTAGCCAGGGTGTTCCTGCTCATATCCTTCCCCGTATATATGACTTCGTGGCCCCTTCCCGACATTTCTTCCGCCTGGAATTTCTGCGTGGATGCCGTTACAGGCCCCACTTTGCTGGGCCAGTTGAAGGAAGGTGGTCTGACTGAGGGTATATCCCTTTCCGGAGCCCTCTTTCAGGGAGGCAGCGCCGGCGAGATTTCCGACCTTGCCCTCATTGCCGGTTTCATATACCTGCTTGTACGCCGTGTAATCAAACCCTGGATTACTCTGAGCATTTGGGCAACCGTCCTTCTTTTTGCCCTTGTGGCCTGGCTCATTGCTCCGGATGCTTATCCCCAGCCCCTGATTTCCCTCTGCACCGGAGGCATTATGCTCGGCTCCATTTTTATGGCGACAGATTATGTCACCTCGCCTATGAGCAATAAGGGTGGCATTATTTTCGGTATAGGCATAGGTTTGATTACTATGGTCATCCGCTACTGGGGAGCATACCCTGAAGGTGTTTCCTTCGCTATTCTTATAATGAACGCTTTTGTGCCTCTTATCAATAAGATGTGCAAATCCAAGAAATTCGGGAGGGCATAACTATGGCTGTGAAAAGTTCATTTACCAATATGATACTGTGCCTGGGAACCATTACCCTGGTATGTGGAGCCCTTCTGGCAGGCATTTATATTCTTACTGCCTCGCCCATAGAGCAGGCCAAGAAGGCCAGGACACAGGAGGCCATTGCCAAGGTTTTGCCTCCTTTCGAGAGTCTTTCCGAAGCAGCCGTCGACGGTGAGTTCGAGTATAGCTTTGCAATGGATGCTCAGGGTGATACCGTAGGTGTTGCCATAAAAACTTTCAGTACTGGTTTCGGGGGACGCATACGCATGATGGTTGGCTTCAAGACCGACGGTACTGTGTGCAGCACTTCCATTCTCGAACATTCCGAGACTCCAGGTCTGGGAGCGAAGGCTGAGGAAAGCGCTTTTGCAGGTCAGTTTGCCGGCTTTGATCCCGCGCAGAAGAAACTGCTTGTAAAACAGGACAATGGAGACGTGGATGCCATTACGGCCGCTACCATCACTTCCCGCGCATACTGTGTGGCTGTCCAGAATGCCGTGGACGAGTTCCGCAAGCTTATGCCTGCCGCTCCTGCGGAAATTGCTGACACCACCGATGTGGAAATCGTAAATATGGAGGGTAACATCAATGAGTAAATTTTCACTTGTAACCAAGGGTTTCATCAAGGACAACCCCACCTTCGTACTGGTGCTCGGAATGTGTCCCACCCTTGCCACCACTACTTCCGCCATCAATGGTATGAGTATGGGTCTGGCGACAGCCTTTGTGCTGATTCTCAGCAATATGGCCATTTCTGCCGTAGCCGGACTGATTCCGGACAAGGTGCGCATTCCCTCATACATCGTAATTATTGCCACCTTCGTGACTCTGCTCCAGTTGCTGATGCAGGCTTTTCTGCCCGGCATCTACCAGACGCTTGGACTGTTCATCCCCCTCATTGTGGTGAATTGCATAGTGCTCGGCAGGGCTGAAGCCTTCGCCAATAAAAACAGCATTTTCGACTCGGCTCTGGACGGTCTGGGCATAGGTCTGGGCTTCACCGTGTCCCTTACTATTATAGGTATAGTGCGCGAAGTTCTTGGCAACGGCAGCATTTTCGGCTGGAAGTTCATTCCGGGAGACGGCATACTCATCTTTGTGCTTGCACCCGGCGCATTTATGGTTCTGGCCTATCTTATGGTGGCATTCCGCAAAATCTTCGCAAAAAAACTGTAGGCTATGGAGTACATTCTCATAATAATTTCCGCAGTATTCGTCAACAACATACTGCTCTCCCAATTCCTGGGCATTTGTCCCTTCCTCGGAGTGTCGGGCAAGGTATCCACGGCTGCCGGCATGAGCGGCGCGGTGACTTTTGTAATCACCCTCGCTACCCTCGTGACCTATTTGCTCCAGTACTATGTGCTTGTACCTCTGGGCGTTGAATACCTCCAGACCATTGCCTTCATATTGGTCATCGCCGCTCTAGTGCAGATGGTGGAGATAGTGCTCAAGAAGGTTTCCCCTTCGCTCTATTCCGCTTTGGGTATATTCCTGCCCCTGATTACCACCAACTGCGCCGTGCTCGGCGTTGCCCTTACGGTTGTCACCAAGGAGTTTACCTTCGGCGCTGAAAGCCATATGCTCAACCTCGGTCAAAGTATAGTATATGCCCTAGCCACCTCAGCGGGCTTTGCCCTGGCTATGGTGCTCTTCGCCGGACTGCGCGAGGCTCTTGCCCTCAACAACGTGCCCAAACTGTTCAAGGGAGTGCCCATAGCCCTGCTTACAGCATCCATTCTTGCTATGGCCTTTATGGGCTTCAGCGGTTTGGTATAGGTAATTTATTATTTTCAAGTACTAATTTATATTACAGTGAAAAGGGCAGCTATCGGTATTCTTGCTATTCTGTCGGCCGCATTGCCTTGTCTTGGCCGCTCCGAAGGCTTGTTCTTCGGCGGCGGTTTGAAATATGTCAATGTGACCGGCTTGACTGAGGCCCACTTCTCCCATAGCGGAGGAGTATATCTCAATGTCGGATATGATCTTCCTCTCGGACCTTTTTCTTCCCTATCCTTTGAAGCTGAAATCAGCAATTGTACAGGGGCTTCCCAGAGAC
Organism: Bacteroidales bacterium; assembly: GCA_016303175.1. Taxonomy (GTDB): domain Bacteria; phylum Bacteroidota; class Bacteroidia; order Bacteroidales; family UBA932; genus Cryptobacteroides. The sequence goes on along the minus strand of JAEDMF010000009.1, from coordinate 866 downwards.
GGGACAATACAGGTACTGTCATAAGGGATGAAAGGACATCCGTGAATAACATTTTTGTGGATGTAATGCCCATCAAGTACCAGCTTAGCGTGCCCGTGAGCTACACTACAGGCTTTTATGCTGAGGCAGGCCCTCTGCTCCAGTACTGGATTCACTCTGCGGGGAAATTGAAAGTAACCGAAAGGGAAAATGCTTCTTCTGCCGGAATTTCCGCCGAGTCTGTTTTCAATATTCTGGACAGCGGCGTAAGTGCTCCTCGCCGTTTCAATGCAGGTCTTGCGGTGAATGCCGGTTTCGTATTCAATACCATCGTCAAACTTTATCTGGGCGCCGATGCCTATTTTCTCGACTATCTCAAGCAGAAGACTCAGACAGCTCACAACAAGTGGCAACTCAGTCTCGGCGTCGCTTATATTTTTTAGTAAGTTCCCAAAACAATGAAGCAGAAATCCTTTAATTACTGGCAGTGGCGAACCATATTGGTTTCAATGGTAGTGTATGCGATATACTATTTTGTTCGCAAGAACTTTTCCATTGCAATGCCGGGCCTGACTGCTGAATACGGCATATCCAACACCAGCTTCGGTATTATCATCGCCCTTGGTTCCCTCATTTATGGCACCAGCCGCTTTGTAAACGGTTTCATAGTGGAGAAAGTCAGCACCAAGGCCTTTATGGCCCTCGGGCTGCTGCTCCGTGCCATCGCCAACTTCTGCTTCGGCTTTGGAGTTGATTTGAGCTACCTCATTACCGGTGTCCACGAGGGACCTCAGTTTGTGAATATGCTGATTCTGATAATGGGTGTCACCATCGTTCTCAACCAGTATTTCCAGGGTATGGGCTATCCTCCCTGCGCACGTATGCTC